>JAILKD010000073.1 GCA_024694145.1 bacterium
AATAAGTTATAACTATCATTACAACAAGTATAATTATTAAAATAAAATACCATTTCATAGCTTATTCCTCCACTATTTATTATACAATAATTAATAATAATTATGAACTATTATAAAAAAATAAAAGAAAATGTTTTCAAAAATTTTTTTCCTAAAAATATGGAAAATTTACGAAAAATAATGCAATAAAAAGGCTTTATTAAGAGTTTTTTATAAAATCCAATCATAAAAACTATTAAGCTGTTTTATGCGAATTTGACAATAATATTATAAACAATATAATAGTGTTGTCAGCTTAGTAATAAGCTGCAAACATTTTAAAAGGAGCTAACGACATGATTAACTTTAGCTGTAAGGTTTTAACGACTAGAGGAGGCTTAGTAGGTGCAATATCTTACTATTTTAGCTCTATTATATGTCATCATATTGATGCTTATAATAGTAGTTAAAGATCACTATAACAGATAGCGATAGCGAATCTGCTCGTTAATTCCTTAAAAATGAGAAAAGAGCAAGGCTGCTACCTTGCTCTTTTCGTTTACGAATTTTGCGAATCTGTTCGTCACTATTATTCTATAATATTTATTAAAATAAATCAAGTACTACTATTTAACTTTATTTCCATGTAATACATACATCTTATCATTATTCTTATTAATGATATTTTCTTCTACATCGCTATTCCAATTAGCTGGATCTACTTCAGTAAAAGAAATAGTAATAGCTTCCTTTTTGCATCCCCATTTTTTAGCAAATACTTCTAAAATATCATTTGCTACATCCTTTTTAATTTCTTCATCTTTTGGGTAAGCTTTTATTTCAATGTATGGCATTTTTATCTCCTCCTATCCTAATGCTACATCTAAAATCATCATTATAACAAAACCAAGTGAAAAGCCGATAGTGGCTAAATTAGAGTGTTTTCCTTCATTTGCTTCAGGTATTAATTCTTCAAATACAACATAAAGCATTGCTCCTGCTGCAAAGCTTAATGTATATGGTAATACTTGCGTTACTACTGTTGCAAGTAATATAGCTAATCCTCCAGCTATAGGTTCAACAGCTCCAGACAAAACTCCTAAGAAAAACGACTTTAATTTTGATACTCCTGTTTCTTTTAGCGGCATAGATATAATAGCTCCTTCTGGGAAGTTTTGTATAGCAATACCAATAGATAATGCAAGCATTGCTTCATAACTTACATTACCAGTTATAAAGCTACCTATAATTACACCTACTGCTAAACCTTCAGGAATATTATGAATAGTTACAGCAAGTAACATCTTAAATGTCTTGCTAGTATTTTCTGCTTTTGGTCCTTCTTCTTCGTTATTAATATGCATATGTGGAACTAAATAATCTATTAATAATAAGAATACTATACCAAGAGCAAAACCAATAGATGGTGCTAACCAACTTCTAAAATCACTAAAACTTTCAATTGCTGGTTGTAATAGACTCCATATAGCTGCAGCTATCATAACTCCTGATGCAAAGCCTAGTAATATTTTTTGCATTTTCTCATTTATTTCCTTTTTTAAAAAGAAAACCATTGCTGCACCAAGTGATGTTCCTATAAAAGGAATTAGTAAACATATAATTACTTTTAAAGCCATATAATCACCTTCATTACTATTTTATAATATGTCGTTTTCGTTATCAAATAATTAGATAATTCTTTATTCCCTTGCCTTTATTATATTCATTGGTTTAATTCCTATTAAACATAGTATTGGTATAATACATGATGTCATTATAACAACAACAATTCCTATTAAGCTTATAACCATTGCTTCAGCTCTAAATCTAATTAATGTTATATCTTTAACATATACTTTTGCATAAGTTTCTACAGATGTTTGAAGTAGTTTATCTGCTACTTTTATCAAAATAAATGAGAATATAAATGCAGTAATTATAACCATGATAGATAAAATTATCTGTTGAATTATAAATATAATAGATATTGTTCGTTGCCTCATTCCGCATGCCTTAAGAATACCTATTTCTCTATTATTATGTCTAACATTACTAATTTCATAAAATGCTAAATACAATACAGCTAAAACTGCAAGAATTATAGAAATCAATAAAGCTACTTTTTTAAATATAAAAATATATTTTGATAATACTTTAACTGTTTCAACTAATGTATCAGAAATATAATAATCACTTGATATATTATCAATACATTTTATAGTACTTTTAGCATCATCAAGTAATAAACCATATGGGATTGTTGAAACATTTTTAAATGTGTTAAAATCATCAGGTCTAACAAATATATCATGAGAAGTTTTACTATCATATAAACTTACTATTTTTATAGTTATTTCTCCAAATAGATCCTTACTTTTTGTCTTAGATGAATCATAATACTTTTTAATTGTAATAGTAATTGGTTTAAATGAATCCAAATCATCAACAGAATAGTTTTCATTAAAAATACTATTAAAATACTTTACATTAAATATTGCTTCACCATGGTTTAGTGGTATTGATGAAGGTGCTACTGAAAAGCTATAAACTGGTCCAAATTCATTTCCGTTTTTTTCTATATTAATATACCTTAGTGGAACAAACCCATATGTTTCATCACTGACATTGTCTTCTAAGAAATCGGTTGAAAAAGTGTAACCTAAGCCGTATTTTGTTTGAATTAGCCTACAGAAATAACCAAAGTCTTCATCCCCTACAGGATTTGACTTATCAACAATTATACCGTTATTCCTCTCTGCTTTTTCTAAAAATTCTTTTAATTCTTCTTTATAATTTGTTTTAATAATAGCTTTAATATATACAAAGCTACCTGCCGAAGTTCTAAATTGAAATCTACCCACAATATCATCATAACTTGATGCAAAAATACTAGTTTTTATTAAGCTATCTGCAAGGTAGTCAGTAATAATTACACCTTTTTTATCATAAATATCACCTTTAATAACTTCTATACTACCAAACTTATTCTTTAAATAATCTTCATCACAACTAATTGCTCCATAGCTTTCTTTAGCATAAAAACTACCCAAGTTATCTGTATTAGAAGGATAAGATTCATATAATAGTTCTTGATTATAACCTGATATTGCATAATTATATACTTTATAAATATTACCAGTGTATCCTGCATCTTTTATTTTTTGTATATCGTTATCGCTTACTGCATATAACTTATCATCATTTCTTAAAGCATCTCCCGGATCAGCATTAACATAATAATTACGTCTAATTAGCATACTATTAACATTACCGTCTTCATACTTCTTTATTATTTCATAATTACCATTAAATTCATAAAGAGATGAGAATACAGCAAAACATGCAATAATTACTGATATAATAATTGATGTTATTATCATCCTTCTTAAACTTCTAAATACAAAGGATTTAGATATATGTGTAATTCTTTTTTTATAGAATTTATTTTTATTAAGTTTAACAACTCTATTACTATCAGCAACATCTTTATTATCAACAAATAAATCTTCCCCCAGTTTAAAAGATAAGTCTTTATTTTTATTAATATAATCAATATCAGTTTCATCTATCGTTTTATTCTTTGGAATAATTATATTATTACTATCAACACTTATATTTTGGCTATATTTGGCGTTTTTCACTTTATCACTTAATATTTTTCCACCAAATATTTCTATTATTCTATCTGCATAGATTAGTGCATTATCCATATCATGTGATACAACTACTACTAAGCTATCTTTTGATAAATCTTTTAAAATGTCAAATATAAGCTTAGTTGTTTTAATGTCCAAGTTTCCTGTTGGTTCATCACATAAAATAAGCTTAGGCTTTTTTATTATTGCTCTAGCTACAGCAACTCTCTGACGTTCTCCACCTGATAATTCTAGTGGCATACTATCAAGCTTATTAGATAAATCAACCTTATCAAGCATGTCTTTAACTATATCCATGTCATGCTCATTTATAACATTTAACCCTAATGCTATATTATCTTTAACTTTAAGCTCATTGATTAAAAAATGATCTTGGAAGATAAAAGATACATAATCACTTCTATATTTATTAAAGTCGCTATGATTCATTTTTGATAGGTCGTTTCCATCTACTATAACAGATCCACTATCAAAATCATCAAGTCCACCCAAAATATTTAATAATGTTGATTTGCCTGATCCGCTTTTTCCAACAATAAAAATCATACCATTATCAGGCAACATAAAAGAAATGTCATTAATGGCATGTGTTTCGTTCTTTTTATTAATCGCATAAGTCTTTTGTAAGTGTTCTACTTTTATCATATAAACACCTCACTTTATACATATCGTCTCATTTATATTTCTATTATACAATAAAAGAGTCTATTTAAAGTTAATTAATTTATTTTTTTTATAAATTAATATATAATAATCTTGGTGATAATTATGAAGCCTGAATTACTTGCTCCTGCAGGAGATTTTGAATGTTTTAAACAAGCTTTATATAATGGTGCTGATGCAATATATCTTGCAACAGATAAATTTGGTGCAAGAGCATATGCAAAAAACTTAACACTAGATGAATTATCTAAAGCACTTGTTTTAGCTCATGAACTTAATAAAAAAATATATGTCACTGTAAATACTATGCTTAAAGAAAATGAAGTAGATGAATGTAAATCTTATATTAATGAATTATATTCTATGGGTGTAGATGGACTTATTTTATCAGATTATTCTATGATAAATTTTGTTATTAAACACTGTCCTAATATGGAAGCTCATATTTCTACCCAAGCTGGTTTAAAAGACTTTTTTGATGTTGCTTATTTTAAAGAATTAGGTGCTAAAAGATGTGTTTTGGCTAGAGAAAATTCAATTGAAGAAATAAAGAAAATTAAAGATGAATTAGACATTGAACTTGAAGTATTTATGCATGGTGCATTATGTGTAAGTTATTCTGGTAGTTGCTTATTTAGTTCACTACTTTCCTTACGTTCAGGTAATAGGGGTAGATGCGCTCAAAATTGTCGTAGAGAATATTCTTTATATAAAGATGATAATATGCTAGGCAAGGGATTTTATCTATCAATGAGAGATTTAAATACAAGTAATTATTTAACTAATTTTTCTAATATAGATTCACTAAAAATTGAAGGAAGAATGAAAGATCCTGAATATGTAAAAATAGTTGTATCTGAATATAGAAAAAAATTAGATGATCCAAACTATAAGCCAAAACTATTAGACACAATATTCCATAGAAACTATACTAAAGGCTTTATCTTTAATGAGGATAAAGGTAGTATTGTTGATATAAATAAACGTACTAATGAAGGATCATTTATCGGAGTAGTCGATAAAAAGTTAAAAGATTTAACAATTCTAAAATTAGATAAAACATTAAGAGTAAACGATAGAATTCGTCTTGAAGGTGATGAAGATTATTATTTTACAATTGATAAAATGTATAATTTAAATAATAAAGAAATAAATGAGGGTACTTCTTCAGTTTTAGTTAAGATTTATAAAGATATCAAAGAAGGTACTAAAATATATAAGATGATTGATTCATCAATTGATTTAACTATTACTAATACATTTAAAAAGGGTATTACTATTAAATGTTTTGGATCAGTTGATAAACCATTAAAATTAGTCACAAAAATAAATGGAATTGAATTTATTGGTTTAAGTAGTGCGAACTTTAGTGATGCATCTAATAAGCCAATAAATGAAGAAATATTATTTAATCAATTAAATAAACTTAATGATACTTCTTTCTATTTAGAAAAAATAGATTATAAATTAGCTCCAAACTTATTTATGACTATATCACAAATAAACGAAGCTAGAAGAAACTTAATTAATAATATTAGTGAACACTTCCAATATAAAAAGAATGATTTTATAGATTACGATAATGATATTAAAGAATTTAACCATATAGATAGTCCTATTACTTTAAGTGCATATTGTACCACTTTAGAGCAATATGAAACATGTAAGAAATTGGGTATTAAAGACATTTATTACTATTCTAATTATATTAGTTATGTTAATGCTAAATACGAAGCTAATAATGATTTAGTGCTTGTAGGTAATTACGGTGGTATTTATAAATATAAAGATAAATTTGTAGTTTCAGATTATTCATTTAACGTTGCCAATAGCTATACATTATATAATCTATATGAAGCTGGAGTTAATGTTGCAACATTATCTTATGAGTTATCTATTAATAATATTAAAGATATTTATAATGGCTATATTAAAAAATATAATAATAAGCCTAATATAGAAATAATTACTTATGGTCATCAACTTCTTATGACTACAAAGTATTGTATGCTTAAACGTTATAATGAATGCTCTAAATGTAATAATCACATTTATTATCTAAAAGATGAAAAAAATAAATTCTTAACACTCAGAAAAAACTGTACTACTTATATTTATAATGAAAAAGCTTTAAACTTAATTGATGAATTAGGCGAAATAACTAAATATACAAATAGAATTAGATTACAATTTACAGTAGAAAAAGCAAGTGAAGTAGAAAAAGT
>JAILKD010000048.1 GCA_024694145.1 bacterium
TAACCGAATTAAAAGAATTAAATAAAGATTCTTTTATCATGGTTAAAATAAGTAATATTTCTAATATAGTTGATTATGTTACTTCAGGTATTGATGAATTAATTATTGATGATATTAACTTATTAAAGGAAGCTGATTTAAAATTAAAAGAATTAAATTTAAGGAAATATATTTTATTATCACTAGAATATGATTATTTAAATGCATATGATATTATAAATGCTGCAATTAATGGTTCTAATAGATTCTATTTCAAAAAATCTATTTTACTTTCACTAGGTTGTGTTGGTTATAACAAATGTTATAAATGTCCAAACGGATTGTTTGGTAGTTTAAAATATTATGGTAATGATATTTATCTAAAGAGATTTATTGAATTTTTAAGTTATGAAACTTTTGTGGTTGCATCACTAATTGGATATAATGGATTTAGCGATAAACATGAATCTTATATAACTAATAATTCAAATATTAATGAGCTTATATTAAAGAATGCTAGAAGTGGTATTACAGATATGAACTGCAATGCTATACTTGATGATAATATAGGAACATCTTTAAGAAATATTGATAGGAACCTTTATGTTAGAATTAATGGTAATGTAGGATATAATTTTGGTTCATACATTAATAGTAAAGTTACATTATCTCTTAATGGAACTTGCCAAAAATATTTAGGCAAGTGTTTAGATGGTGGATTAATTTATATTTATAACAATACAATTAATGAGCTTAATGATGATAAGAATTATTTAGTTGGTAAAAATGCATTATATAAAGCAAATAGCGGTAAAGTATTTATTGATGGATATGCATCAAGCTATTTTGCGTTTGCGAATAACGGAGCAACAGCCGTTGTTTTAGGTATGGATGATTATGGTTGTAGTTTTATGACTAATGGTGTAGTAATTTGTTTAGGTGAAATAGGATATAACTTTGCCTACAATATGACTGGTGGAGTCGCATATATTTATGATGAATTTAAAAATTTAGAATCAAAAGTAGATACAAAATTAGTAGATATAGTTAAAATTGATGGAGATGATTTATTATATCTATCAAATATAATTAACGAGTTTAAAGATTTAACTAAATCTAAAAAAGCAACAGCACTATCTAAATACATTAACTCTGATTTATTCTTTAAGGTTGTACCAAAGAATTATGGTGTGATGTTAAAGATGGTTAATAACAAGAAAAAAAGCGGATTAAGCTTTGATGAAGCCATAAAAGAGGTGAGCAAGTTTGAGAAAGCCTAGTGATAGAATTAAAGATTTTAATGAAATCTATGATAGTTTAAAAATAGAAGATTTAAGCACTTTAGCTAGTAAATGTAATAACTGTAGTGATCCTTTTTGTAGTAAGAATATGGTTTTAGATAATAAGCTTATAGGGTGTCCACTTAATATAAGTATTAATAAAGTTATGTCTTTAATTAAATATGGATTAATAAAAGAGGCATATTTAGAACTAACAAAGAATAATCCTTTTCCTGAACTTACTGAAAGAATTTGTGATGGATACTGTGAATATTCATGTATTAATGCTAAAGATGGTAAGTCTACAGAAATAAAAAATATTTTAAGAACTTTAGCTGATTATGGATTAGATAACTATGTAGATATTAAATGTGAATCTAATAACTTTAAAAAAGTAACAATTATAGGTAGTGGTATAGCTGGTTTAACAGCTGCATACTATTTAAGAAAAGAAGGCTTTGATGTTACTATATATGAAAAAGATTTAAATCCTGGTGGAACACTTTTATATGGTATATCTAATATGAGATTAGATAAAAATATATTAAATAAAAGAATAAACATCTTAAAACAAATGGGTATTAAGTTTATTTGTAATACAGAAGTAACAAGAGTTATTTCACCACAAGAAGTATTAGAAAATACAGATGCATTAGTTCTTGCTAGTGGTGTAATTAAAAAAGCATATGTTGCTAAAGGTATGGGATTAAAGAATGTAATGTATGCAACAGACTATCTTAAAAAAGTAACGAAAAATATCTTAGATATGGGGAAATCTAACATATTAGAAAACAAAAATGTTATAGTTTTAGGTAATGGTAAAACTAGTGAAGATGTTATTAGTTATGCTATTAGAGAAAATGTTAGAATGATTGGCGTAATAGATTATAAAAATATGCCACCACTAAAAAGAACAACATCTTGGCCATATGAGGATGATTCAATAAATAAAAGTGAAGCAGCTCTTGATGCAAGAACTAAATTTGGGATGGATCCTAGAAGCTTTAATATGACTATTAGAGAAATTAATGGAGAAGGTCAAGTTGAGAGTGTAAAAATATGTCAAGTTAAATGGGATAATAATAAACCAGTTTTACTAGATCATGATCAAATATTTCCTGTTGATGTAGTAATAGTATCAATTGGTAATATTGGATATGAGGAGGATTTAATTAATTATTTTGATATTGATATAGTCAATAAAATGGTAGATGAAAATAATCATAAAAATAATAATAAAGTATTCATTTGTGGTGAAGCATTAGTTAATAATGGAGTTAGTGCACTAGCTATAAAAGATGCAATAAAATGTGCTAAGGAGGTTAGTGAATACCTTGAAGCTTAGTATTAAATATTCTGTTTTAGGATTTTTACTTCCTATAATAGGAGTAATCATAGGGCATTTCTTATTAAAGAAAAATGAAATGGTTGCAAGAAGTATAAGAAGAGGCTCTGCATTATCTACAATAATAGTAGTTTTAGTAGGATCATTTTTGATATATTATTTTGCCCTAGTAAAATAATTAAAAAAAATGGTTGAAAAAGGATTTTAAAAAATGTATAATTAATAGTGCGGTAAATAAAAGACACTATAGGGCCATAGCCAAGCGGTAAGGCAAAGGACTTTGACTCCTTCATCGTAGGTTCGAATCCTGCTGGCCCTGCCACTTTTATTTACCAATTAATCTTATACATGCGGGTGTGGCGAAATTGGCAGACGCACTAGACTTAGGATCTAGCGCCTTAGGCATGCAGGTTCGACTCCTGTCACCCGCACCATACTTGAAGCAAACTAATCGGTTATTGATTAGTTTTTTTATTTTTTAAAATAGAATACGTTTTTATTATTAAAAATGTTTTTTAATATAAAAAAAGTGTTATAATAATATTGGTTTTAAAAATAAAATATATTTTTGGAGGATTTAATTATGGGAATGTTTGATAAGTTATTAACAAACTTAAAAGCAAAAAGGAAAACAATCGTTTTTACTGAAGGAACTGATTCAAGAATTTTAGAAGCAGCTTCTAGATTATTAAAAGAAGATTTAATGGATGTTATTTTATGTGGAAATGTTGATGGCGTTAAGAGTGCTGCAAAAACTTGTGGTTTTGATATTTCTAAAGCACAAATCATTGACCCACTAAACTATAGCGAATTTGATAACATGGTTGATACTATGGTTGAACTTAGAAAAGGTAAGATGACTAAAGAAGAATGTACTGATCTTTTAAAGAAATCTAACTATTTTGGAACAATGTTAGTTAAGATGGGTAAAGCTGATGCACTTCTTGGTGGAGCTACTTATTCAACAGCTGATACAGTTAGACCTGCATTACAAATTGTTAAAACTAAAAAAGGTGCTAACTTAGTTAGTTCATCATTCATTTTATTTAGAGAAAAAGATGGTGTTGAAGAAAAGATTGCTATGGGTGACTGTGCAATTAACATTTCTTATGAAGATACAATTGATAAAGTAACTGGTGAAGTAACACTTACTGGTGCTAGAAAATTAGCAGAAGTTGCTGTTGAAACTGCAAAGACTGCTTCATTCTTTGAAATTGATCCAAAAGTTGCAGTACTTTCATTCTCTACATATGGTTCAGGAAAAGGTGGAACAGTTAAGTTAAGTCATGATGCAGTTATTGAAGCTAGAAATATTGATCCAAATCTAGTAATTGATGGTGAATTCCAATTTGATGCTGCTGTAAGCCCAGTAGTTGCTAAGACTAAATGCCCTGATTCACAAGTTGCCGGAAAAGCAAATACATTCATTTTCCCACTAATTGAAGCAGGTAACATTGGTTATAAAATTGCTCAAAGATTAGGTGGATATGAAGCATATGGACCAATACTTCAAGGATTAAATGCTCCAATTAATGACTTATCACGTGGATGCAACGCTGATGAAGTTTATAAAATGGCTATAATCACTGCTGGTATGGCTGAATAATAATTTATTAATATACAAAAAAGACTCATTTTGAGTCTTTTTATTTTTTTATGGTATAATTAATCTATAAGGATGTGTTATTGTGGATGATTTTATTGATAGGAAAGTACAGTTTGTCGCAAACCTTTTAAAGGTTAGTGATAAAAAATCAAATGAATTAAAAAATCTTTATTCTGGACTACCATTTGATTTTGATGATGAAGCAATCCAAAAACTAATAAAAAAATCTAATGAATTATGCCTTAAATTTAAAAGTCTTGCAGAAAAGAAACATAAATCTAGTTTTGGATTAAAAATAGATAATATAAAAAGACTAGAAATATTAAGACAATTATTTTGTGGAAAATACATGGTTTGTGATGTTAGAAGCGGAATTAACTTAATTATTGGTTTAGTAGATGCACCTTCTATGACTTTTTTTAATTATGATGTTATATTTAATCCTGCTTTAGTAAAAATTGATGGTGGTGTTGAAATAGCTCCAAAAGTAGAAATAGGAGAAAAAATCGATTTAAAAGAATATGCTAAAACTGGCTTACCACATATTAATATAAAAAAAGATGTATGGCTTGGTTTAGGTGTAAAGGTAAGAAATAATGTTACTATTAATGAAAAAGTAGTAGTAGGTGCAGGAGCAATAGTTGAAACTGATATAGAAAGCGAAAGCCTTGCTTTAGGACGCCCTGCAAAAGTTAAAAGAAAAATCACAAATGAAGAAAAAGAGAAGCGTTATGGTAAAGGGTCTCCTTTTACAATTGATGAAGAAAATATATTGTATGATGCAGTAAGTAAATGGACAAAACTAAAAAGAATAAAATTTCATAATATATTAGAAGGAAATCAATTTAATTTGATTGATTCAAAATTAATGAAATTATACAAGACTACTCATACAATATCTGAAGGACTAAATGCTACTAATTTAACTATAGAAGAGAAAAATAAGGGAATAGATTATTTGTTTCCATTAAAAGGTGAAAACTTTAAATTAGGTAAAAACTTGCATTTAGATATGATAGGTACATCTAAAATAGGGAATAATGTAATAATAGGTGATGATGTTACTATTGGAGGTAACTTAGTTGTTGGTGATAATGTAGTTATAGGTAATAACACATCACTATTTGCTTCAGGGCATCCAATATACTCTAAAAGAAGAAAAATGATGTTTAAATTAAAAAAAGGAATTGTTCAAATTGGCCAAAATGATTTAATAGTTATTAAAGATAATGTTAAAATTGGTAATAATGTAATTGTTTTACCTGGATCAGTTGTAGATAAAGACATTCCTGATAATGTTATCTATGCTAAGAATAAGATAATATAGAATAAGTAAATGATATAATAGGATTAAAGCGATAGGATGTGTTATTTTGGAAAATAAGAATGTATTGATAGAAGCTAAAAACCTTGTTAAAACATATGGTGAAGGTGAAGGCTTAACATATGCTTTAAATGATGTGTCTATAAAAATATACGAACATGATTTTTTAGTCATTATTGGTGGATCTGGTTGCGGTAAATCTACTTTTTTAAATATGATTGGAGCAATCGATACTGTTGATAGTGGAAGCATTATTGTAAATGGTCGTGACATTACTTCGCTTAAAGATAAAGATTTAACTTTTATGTCACTTATTATCAATGAATTCTATTGCTAGATGGAATATAGCGGATAATACAAGAAGTAGAGAATAAAAAGAAGGCTCGTAAATGAGCCTTTTTTGTTTACTATAAATGATACATAGTGTATAATATTAATTGTTAAAGCAACAAAATGTTTGCTTAATAATCGTTTTTATAATTTTGTTATTTCTTTTCAAAAAAAGTTTTATAAAAAAATGCAATTATTTTTTAAAAAACAATAAGTGAGAAAATGGCTTAGTTTGGCCGGTTCAACATTATGTTTAGTGAAATCAAAATATTGTTTATACAATTTTTTGTTGAGTTGTGATTAACTATAATTGAATAAACATAAAGGAGAAGATAAAATGGATTTTGGAGCCAATATAAAAGAATTTAGAACAAAAAAAGGCATGACACAAAAAGATCTTGCCAATGAACTTAACGTTACTGCTCAGGCGGTATCTAGATGGGAGAATAATGAAGTTGAACCATCTATATCTACAATTAATCAAATGGCTGAATTATTTAATTGTAGTATTGACGAATTATTTGGAAAGGTTAAAAAGCAAGACGATCAAAAGGATGATAATGTAGTCATCAATATAAATAATGAAAATGATAAGAAAGAAGATAATGTAGTTCAAGTAAAAACGAACATTGCAATATGTAGTTGTTGCAACAAACCATTATATGAACAAGCAGAGATAAAAAGATGGAAATACTACAATTACGTGAGACATGGCAGATCATCATATAGAGAAGATGCATCAGATATATTATGCGAAGATTGCTTTAATGAAAGAGCAAACGAAGAAAAGGCTAAAGCTGCTCAAAGTAAACAAATATATGAAAATGGATTTGTTAAAAGAAGAATAAAAGCTATTGTTGTTATGAGTTTAATAATGGCTGTAGCAATTTTCTTTGCAGTATTATTTGCTATAGGTTTGACTAAGAATCAAGTGCCAACGGTATTAGTTTTCTTGCTAACAGGTCTATTATTCTCAATGCTTGTTGGAAGTGCTATACTTGGTGGAACTTTCTTAGGAGATTTATGGTTAACTATTTCATCATGGGGATTTGTAAGATTTCCTGGAATAATTTTTACTGCTGATGCAGACGGAATTAAGTTCTTAATCGTAATGAAAGTACTATTCTTCTTCTTAGGAATTGGTTTTGTATTATTAGCAGAAGCAATTGCAACAACAATATGTATGGTTGTTGGTCCATTTGTATTCCCTGTTGCCCTTTATAGAAATATTAAAAAAATTGACCCTGATAAATCAGGAAAAACAATGAGTGATACTTTATTAGAATTAAATAATGTAGAATAAATATGGAGGAAAAAGATGAAGATTAAAAAGATTTTATGCAGCGTTGCAACAATCGCATTATTTGCGACACTTATTACTGGATGTGGAGGAAGTAATAGCAGTAGTCCGACTACAAAAACTCCAACACCAACAGTAACACCTACTGAGGATAAAACTACTACGGAAGATAGTGGTGAAGGATCAAAGGATATTACAGGTATCACCTTTGAATCAAAAAAATTTGATTATGATGGAAATGAACATCAAATAACAATCACTGGTCAACTTCCAGAAGGAACTAGTGTTAGCTATTCGTCAAATGTTAGTGGTATAACTAATAAGGCAACAAATGTCGGAAAATACGAAATTAAAGCCACTATCAGTGGTTCAGGATACAAAACACTTGAACTAACAGCAATATTACAAATTGTTTCAAACGATAAGGAAAGAAATATAGTTGCTACTAATTCAGGAGTATTCTTCGAAAATGCTATGGATAATGATAAAGTATATTTTTATGATGGATTAAATGTAAAGAAAGTATCTAATTCATCTACTCTAGATATGATTAAAATAGGTAATAATCAAGTTGCTTATTCTTCAGATTTATTAGAGCAAGTTGGAATGGGTTCGTTTGGTACATATACTGTATCAAGTGGTAATATAAACAAAGATAATTTTATTAATAAAGCCGCATCTTATATTCAAAAGAATGGAACAAAGTATTATTTTGCGGTTAATTCATTAAAAAATGCAGCAATTTATTCATATGACACTGAGACTGAAGAACTAACAAAATTATCTGATGGTAAGGCGTATTACTTACAACTTGATTCTGCATACAATGAAATATATTTTGCAGATGGTGCAAATGGAAACAAACTTTCAAAGATTAGCCTTTCATCACCTTCAGAGAGAACAGTTGTAGTAGATGCGAAGATTAATAATCTAATAATGCATAATGGTTGTTTATTCTACACAGTTAATAATCTTTTAGGTGATTATATTGAAAAACTTACTCTACTATCAAATGTAAGATTAAAGATTACTCAAGACGCAGGTGCATCATTAACAGTATTTGGAGATGATTTATACTATGTTAATGTGGATAAATTGACAACTAGAATAGTTGGAGATGGTATTTTTAAAGTTTCAACTAAAACTGTTAAGGAAAGTAGTGCTCCTGGAACAAAAGTAATTGATGGTGGGGATTATGGAGTTTGTTCATTAGCTACTGATGGAACATTCTTATATTATTACGACATTGATAACTATAAATTAATAAAATATAATGTTTCTACAAAACAATCAATTAATATTTTAGATGGTTTTGTAAAACCAGCTGATCCAACACCAACTTCATTTGGTGGAAAAGTCCTTACTTATGGTGATACAGTATTCTATCAAGATATTTATGATAACAAAGCACTACATTCTTACAATGTAAAAACTAAAGTTGAACAATGCGTTACAGATTTAAAAGTAGCTGATTTCTCAATTATAGGTGATTACTTGTTCATAAATATGGTTTCAAAAGCAGTTGATAATAATACATATGTAATTGATATCAAAAATGGTGGAGAACCACAATTAATTAATAATTATTCTGCAAGTGATATGTGTACTGATGGAACATACATCTATTATATTTTAGATAATGCATCAGGAGTTGCAACTGCAATTCATAAGTGTAAACTTGATGGAACAGAAGATGTTGAAATTTATAATAAGGGTGTTTCAAACTTAAAGTATACTAATGGAAAATTATTATTCGTAGATGAAAATAATATTCATGTTTTAGATTTAACAACTAATATAGATAGTGAAGTAGAAGTTGCTGGTAAGAGTATACATACAACTGTATTTGATACTGATGGTACATATATTTACTATAGAGATATGTATGGTATTGGATATACAAGTAAGAGACTTGCAAAATGTAAACTTGATGGTACAGATGATGTAAAACTAGTTGATAATGGTAAGACTGATCCTGTTTCAATAGTATATAAAGATGGATATGTATATTATTATTGTGATACAACTAAACCTGCTCAAAACGGTTTATTTAAGGTAAGTGCAAGTGGAACATCTAGTACAGATGGTACATCTATATTACCTTGCAATCAAACATATTATGCTGAGACATTTAGTTTCCTAGGGAATAACATTTACTTCCTAAACTATGCTTTAGGTGGATCATTTGGTGATTCAAAAATTTATGTTGTTCCTGCAACTGGTGGAACTCCTGAATTAATGATAAAATAATGAAAAAAGGCTAGAAAAAAGGATTTCTAGCCTTTATTTTTTTTAGGAAACCAACGTCACACCAAAAGCGAAAGGGATAAGGTTGCCGCCTTATCCCTTTCTTTTTTTGCTAATTAAACCATGCAATATTATTGCAATTTCATTATAGTATATTTGTCTTTTGTTTTCAACATATAATTTGCTATGTATCTTGATTATAACTAAGAATCAAGTTATAATTAATCTACAAAGAGAGGCGATATTATGAAACTTGATCTTACTGATACACTTTATGCGTTATCAAATGCATTAGATACTGTACAAGAAGAAATGGGAGAGATTTCAAATCAACATGGAAAAAATGTCGCTTTTATTTCATGTATTATGGGGAAATATTTAAATTATGATAATCATTTGCTAAATGATTTAGTTGGTTTAGCTATATTACATGACAATGCTTTTACAGAGTATGTAAGAGAAGAATATAATAATGGTAACATATTAGATTATGATGAACTTAAAACTAAATTAGAAGAAATAGTTAAGCTTAGAGATGGATTCTTAAAAGCACCTAGACACTGTGTTGTTGGTGAAAGAAATATAAAACTTATTCCTTTTTATAATGATGTAACAAATGTTATTTTATATCATCATGAAAATGCTGATGGAAGTGGGCCTCTTGGTATTAAAGAAAGTGATACAAATGAGCTTGCTCAAATCATTCATATAGCTGACTTAGTTGATGTATTTTTTGATTTAAAAACACTAACTGAGGCTGATTTTAAAAAAGCTATGGATAAAATAGCTAGTTATAGAGGCACATTATTTTCAGATAAAATGGTTGATACATTGTTAAATAGTTTAACATATGATCATATAAAGTACTTACAAAATCATGGAGTAATTCCGTTTTTAAGAGTAAATGTTAAAACTGAAGTAAAGAATTATTCAGATGATGAAATACAAAACATTTGTATGTTTTTCTCTAAAATAATTGACTATAAATCATCAGTTACAAAAAGACACTCTTTAGAAGTTGCATTAAAGTGCTATGAAATGGCTACATATTACCATTTTTCTGATGAAAAACGCATTAGATTTTTCTTTGCAGGAGCAATGCATGATATAGGAAAATTAATAGTTAATAATGATATACTTGAAAAACCTGATAAGCTAACTGAAGAAGAAAGAATATTGATGATGGAACATGTTGTTGGAACTAAAAAGATATTATCAAATATAAAAGAAATAGATGATATCATCACATGGACAAGTAGACACCATGAGCGTTTAGATGGTTCAGGATATCCTTTAGGATTAATTGCTAATGAATTGTCATTTGAGGATAGACTACTTGCTGTTCTTGATGTTTATCAGGCTTTGGTAGAAAAAAGAAGTTATAAAGAAGTCTTATCACATGAAGAAGCATTAAGTATTATGAATAAGATGGTTGGAAAACTTGATATGAAAATTGTTAACGATGTCGATAAATGCTTTAAAGGGGAAAATTAGATGAACTTATCTAAGAAAGCCTTAATAGGCAATATAGTTTTATTAATAATGGAAATAATCGGCCTAATAACAATTTTAGTAGTAGAAAAAGGAATAGATATGAAGTTTTATACTAACTGGTCTAATGTATTAGGTATTATTACTAGTATACTATTTGTAATTAATTATTGCATAAAAGAGAAAAATAAGACTTTTAATGAAGTAGTAAAATATTTTAAATTAACAACAACAGTTTGTTTAACAGTTACATTTATAATAGTTTTATTCATATTTGTACCAATGGATCATTTTAATTTTGTTAGATGGATGATAGAAAAACAATTTGTTTCATTCCACTTTTTATCACCTATAATTGCATTTGTAACATTTATATTCTTTGAAAGATATGAATATACATATATTAAGAGTGGCATTATAGGAATGATATTTTCAACCATCTACTCTATAGTAATATCTATACTTGTTTTATGTAAGAAAGTTCCTGCTCCATATCCATTTTTAGATTATTATGCGCACACACCTATAGTTAATATATTAAGTGTATCAGCAGTATTTATTATAATTATTATATTTACACTTGTATTTATTTTAATAAAAAGAAAACAACAAAAAGAGAATATATAAAATATATTCTTTTTTTTGCCTTAAAATATGATAAAATTAATATAAGGATGTGATATTCATGAAAGTAGCTATAATGTATGATTTTGATAAGACTTTATGTACTAAAGATATGCAAGAATATGGATTTATTCCAAGCGTTGGTTTGAGTCCAGCTGATTTTTGGGGCAAATGCGATAAATTAAGTAAGAAAGAACATATGGATAAAATATTATCATATTTATATTTGATGATAAAAGAATCTAATAAAAATGACATGCCTATTAAAAGAGATACATTTAATTCATGTGGTTCAAATATAGAATTCTATCCTGGTGTTACTACTTGGTTTAAACGTATTAATGAATACGGAAAAAGTATTGGAATTGAAGTAGAGCATTATATTATTTCATCAGGATTAAAAGAAATAATTGAAGGATCAGAAATAGCTAAAGAGTTTAAAGAAATATATGCATGTGAGTTTTTATATGATGTTAATGGAATTGCTATATGGCCTAAGTTAGTAGTAAATTATACAACTAAAACACAGTTTTTATTTAGAATAAACAAAGGTGTTTTAGATGTTAGTAATGATAATGATTTAAATAAATCTATAGCTAATGATGATAGAAGAATTCCGTTTAGAAATATGATTTATATTGCCGATGGAATAACTGATGTTCCATGTATGAAATTGGTTAAAACTAATGGCGGAAAGTCTATTGCAGTATATACTGAAAAAAGTGCAGATTTAGCCATTTCATTGTTAAATGAAAGAAGAGTAGATTTTATAGCTCCATCTAATTATTGTGAGAATAGTGAACTAGATTTTATAATGAAGAAAACACTAAAATCAATGAAGGCAATTGATGAGGTCGTTGATATTCATCATAAGCAACTTAACAAATAATTTGAAATTGCAAATAAAAAGTTTTATAATATATTTCGTATGATAAATTAAATCAAGCAGTAAAGTGTATAGGAGGTTTAACATGATTGAATTTAGATATGATACACAATTATTAATTGAAGGTGAAGACCTTGATGAAGATGCTATTAGAGATTATATTCTAGCTAATTTTAAGGGTGACTGTTTATTAGTTGCTGGTGATGATGAATTAATCAAACTACATTTTCATACAAATGAACCTTGGGATGTAATGAAATATTGCAGAAGCTTAGGCGAAATTTATGATATTGTAGTAGAAGATATGGATAGACAAACTAGAGGATTAAAAGGATAGGAAAACTTGATTGTTTTCCCTTTTTAATAAGGTGATAATATGGAAGAATTAAAAAAGAAAATATTAGAAGATGGATATGTAATAGGTGATGACATTTTAAAAGTTGATTCATTTATTAACCATCAAATAGATACAGCTTTACTTGATAAGCTTGGAAAATACTTTTCAACTAAATTTAGTGGTGTAACAAAAATTCTTACAATTGAAGCTAGTGGTATAGCTTTTGGTGTAGGAGTGGCTAGATATTATGATAATATTCCTATGGTATTTGCTAAAAAAAGTAAAAGTAAAACAGTAGATATGAATAATGTTTATAAAACAGAAATAAAATCATTTACTCGTGGAGTAGAATCAGTTGTTACTGTAAGTAAGAAGTATTTAAATAAAGGTGATAACATTTTAATTGTTGATGATTTTCTTGCAGAGGGTAATGCTTCACTTGGATTAGTTGATTTATGTAAGCAAGCTGGAGCTAATGTTGTTGGTGTTGCTATAGTTATTGAAAAAGGATTCCAAGGTGGAAGAAAAAAACTTGAAGATTTAGGAATAAGAGTAGAAAGTGCCGCAATTATTGATCACTTTGAAGATGGAAAAGTAGTTTTTAAATAAATATTTAAAGTCAAAACAATTATGTAAACGTTTTGACTTTTTTTATTTTATAATATTCATACTTTAATTTATAGTATTAATATGATATATTAATAATGTAAAAATTGTGTAGAGTTTCTAAATGTTTTTGTATGTACATTTATTTATTACTCTTACTTTTCTTTAAAAAGTAAAAAAAGAAAAGGACATTAAGGAGATACTGAGTAAAAATAATAATATGAAAATAATAGATTTTCTAACAATAGAAAAGGAAAGAGGAATATAATATGAAAAAATTATTATTAGGTGTTCTTACTTGCTGTGCTGCTTTAAGCTTAATGGCTTGTGGTAAAGGCGGTACAAAGATTGGTTTCATCTTCCTACATGATGAAAAATCAACTTATGATAAGAACTTCATTGATGCAGCTAAGGATGCATGTAAAGAACTTGGTGTAACTCCACTTCTTAAAACAAACATCGAAGAAGGTGAAGGATGTTACAATGCTGCTAAAGAATTAGTAAATAAAGGATGCAAGGGTGTATTTGCTGATTCATTCGGACATGAAGATTTCATGATTCGTGCTGCAAAAGAATATAAGAATGTACAATTTGGTCATGCAACTGGTACAAAGGCTCATACTGAAAAGCTAGATAACTTCCACAACGCATTCGCTTCAATCTATGAAGGTAGATATGTTGCTGGTATTGCTGCTGGTATGAAAATACAAGAAATGATCAATAACAACACTATTACAGCTGATAAAGCAATGATGGGTTATGTTGGTGCTCACCCATATGCAGAAGTTGTATCTGGTTATACTTCATTCTATCTTGGAGCTAAATCAGTATGTAAAGATGTTAAGATGACTGTAAGATATACAAATTCATGGTATGATGAAAGTGCTGAAAAGACTACATGTGAAACTTTAATTAGTACTGATAAAGCCGTTCTAATTAGTCAACATGCTGACTCACAAGGTGCTCCATCAGTTTGTGAAGCAAACAAAGTTCCAAACGTATTCTACAATGGTTCAAATGATAAACTAGTAAATTCTTATTTAACTTCATCAAGAATTAACTGGAGACCATTCTTCAAATACTTCATCAATAGTATTCTAAACAATACAAAGATGGATTATGACTGGGTTGGTACAATTGATAATGGGGCTGTAGAAGTTTATACTGCAAACACTAAGATTGCTGCTCCTGGTACTCAAGAAGCAATGGATAAAGCAATTGCTGATATTAAAGCTGGAAAGATTCATGTATTTGATACAAATAACTTCACTGTATCATACTTCGGTGATGGTGTAAAAGATTTCACTAACTTAAATGCTACAGTTGATGAAAACGGAAAAGTAACAGGTTATTTAGCTGATGTTGATGATGATGGAAAATTCATTGGTGAAACTGAAGTTATCACAAATGGATATTTCAGTGAATCAACAAAGAGAAGTGCTCCATACTTTGATATTAGAATTGATGGAATCACAGAAAAATAATAATTAAACTAATAAAAGCTATTGGCGAAGCTTTGTGCTTCGCCTTTAACTTATTTTTAAAATAGGAGTTGATTATATGGAAAGTTATGCAATTGAACTTAAAAACATAACTAAAACATTTGGCAAAGTTGTTGCTAATAAGAATGTAAATCTTAATGTAAAAAAAGGCGAAATACTGGCATTACTTGGTGAAAATGGTAGTGGTAAAACTACTTTGATGAATATGATTTCTGGAATATATTTCCCTGATAAAGGTAATATTTATATTGATGGAAATGAAGTAGTTATTAAATCACCAAAGGATGCGTTTAAGTATGGTATAGGAATGATTCATCAACACTTTAAATTAGTTGATATCTTTTCTGCTGCTGAAAACATTATTCTTGGGATGAATGATAATAAAAAACTAAAAACTAGGGATGTTAATAATGAAGTTAGTGAAATAGCAAATCGTTATGGATTTGACATTGATCCAAAGAAAAAGATATATGATATGAGTGTTAGCGAAAAGCAAACTGTTGAAATCATAAAAGTATTATATCGTGGTGCAAACATTCTAATATTAGATGAACCAACTGCTGTATTAACTCCACAAGAAATAGAAAAACTATTTAAAGTTTTAAGAGCAATGCGTGATGATGGTAAATCAATAATTATCATTACTCATAAATTAAATGAAGTAATGGAAATAAGTGATAGAGTCACAATTCTTAGAAAAGGGAAATACATTGATACAGTTAATACAAAAGAAACGAATGAAAAAGAATTAACTGATATGATGGTAGGAAGAAAGATTAATTTAAAAATCAGTAGAGTTAAAACTGATTTTGATAGACCTTTACTAGAAGTAAGAAACCTATTTGTAAAAGCTGATGATGGTAGTGATGCTATTAAAAATGTTAGTTTCTACATTAGAGGCGGTGAAATGTTAGGTATTGCTGGTATTTCAGGATGTGGGCAAAAAGAATTATGTGAAGCTATTGCTGGTATTAGACCAATAGCAAGTGGACAAATAACTCATAAGGGTGAAAGTATAATTCACTTAAAGCCAAAAGAGATTATCGAAAAGGGTATATCTATGAGTTTCATCCCTGAAGATAGACTTGGAATGGGACTTGCTCCATCATTTTCTATAACTGATAATATGATGTTAAAGAATTATGGAGAATCTAATGGTATATTTGTTGATAGAAAAAAAGCTCGTGCTAGAGCAGAAGCTTTAATTGAAAAACTAGATATAGTAACCCCATCAACTGAAACACCTGTTAGACGTCTATCAGGTGGTAATGTTCAAAAAGTTCTAGTAGGACGTGAAATTGAATCAGGTCCAAATGTAATAGTAACAGCTTATCCAGTTAGAGGACTTGATATCAATTCAAGTTATGTTATTTATGATATTTTAAATGAACAAAAAGCAAATGGTGTAGGTATATTGTTTGTTGGTGAAGACCTAGATGTTATGCTTGCATTATGTGATAAGATCTTAGTTTTATGTCATGGCGAAGTAATGGGTGTCGTTCATGCTGCTAAAACTACTAAAGAAAAATTAGGATTAATGATGACTGGTTCACTTAACTTACTTGAAGAACAAAGTGATAGAGCTTGGGGTATGGCAAAAGACTCACAACTTACAGAAGAAGAGTGGATTCAACTTGGAAAAGAAGATAGCGAGGTGAATGAATAATGGAAGATAAAACATTAAAAGTGCAAAAAGACCCATTAATTCATATCGCTAAAAGAGGAGATATAACTATTGGAAAAACAATAGCAATTAAGGCTGTTGCTTTCTTAATGGCATTTATTATTTCTTCAATTTTACTTGCAGCGAGTGAAGGATGTAATCCATTTACATTCTTAGGTTCATTATTCTCTGGATCATTTGGTTCGGGATTAAGTATTTGGACAACTCTAAAAGACATGGCTATTTTATTAGGTTTAGGTTTAGCACTGCTTCCAGCATTTAAGATGAAATTCTGGAATATAGGAGCTGATGGACAAACTTTAATAGCAGCTTTAACATCTTATATGTGCTTATATTTCTGGCATGATAAAATGCCTGGTGCATTACTTTGTATAATTTGTTTGATTGTTGCTATAGCTAGTGGTATAGTGTGGGCTATAATACCAGCTATATTTAAAGCAAAATGGAATACTAATGAAACATTATTTACTTTAATGATGAACTATGTAGCTATTCAATGTGTAGCAATATTCATTAATAAATTTGCTACAGGTGGATCAAATACACTTCCTGTTATTTATGAAGGAAGCCTACCAATGATTTATGAATATTTAACTCCTATTTTATTAATAGCTATAGTTACAGTAGTAGTTGCTTTATATATTAGACATACTAAACATGGATTTGAATTATCACTTGTTGGTGAATCAGTAAATACTGCTAAATATGTTGGTATTAATGTTAAAAAAGTCGTTATTAGAACATTAATTATATCAGGTATTATTTGTGGTTTAATTGGCTTTATTTTAACTAATGGATTAAACCATGTTGTTAATACTAGTTCAACTGGAAATAAGGGATTTACAGCCATTATCGTTGTTTGGTTAGCTAATTTCAATCCATATTTTATGATACTAACTACATTTATGATTGTATTCTTACAAAGAGGTACTGCAGAATTACTTACAGTAACTGGTTCAACAAATGATTCAATCACTATGATAGTTACATCAATATTCATTTTCTTTATTATTGGTTGTACATTCTTCTCTAGATATAAAGTATTATTTAGAAGAAATGAAGAAGAAAAAATTGATAATAAGTTCTTTGCATTTATGGCTATAATTTTTGGAGCAATATCAAGATTTGTTACTAAAAATTATGTTAGTGTAACTAAATTCTTTAAGAAGATATTTAAAATAAAGGAAAAAGAAGAATTAGTTCAAAATAATAGTGAAGATTTAAAAGAAGAAAAGATTGAAGAAAAAGAAGAAGATAGCGGAACTCCTATGGTTGAACAGGAAGTTCTTAATATGAAGGATGGTGAATAATTATGATTACATGGATTATAGGATCAATTACATTATTTGCTGTTCTTTTATACGGAGCGCTTGGTGAAATAATCACAGAAAAATCAGGACACTTAAACCTTGGTACTCCAGGTGTTATGTGCTTTGGTGGTTTAGGTGGATGCTTAGGAATCTATTTTATAGTTGATAAAATGGGCTATAGTAACGCTGGAGCAATCATTTTAATTATTATATTTGGAATATTGTTTACAGTAATATTCTCAGCTATAGTAGGCCTTTTATATAGTTTCTTAACAGTAACACTTAGAGCAAATCAAAATATCACAGGATTAGCTATTACAACATTTGGTGTTGCAGGAGCTAACTTTATGGGCGGCAAAGTTGAAACTACTTATTTAATGGGTGCATCAAACAAAATATTTGGTTCTATGTTTGGAATTACTGATAAATCAAATGATTTTGTAAGATTATTCTTTGGTCATGGTTTCTTAGTATATATTGCTTTAATTCTTGCAGTTCTTTCTTATTTTTTCTTAAAGAAAACAAAGATGGGCTTAAGACTTAGAGCAGTTGGTGAAAACCCAGCTACAGCAGATGCTGTTGGTGTTAACGTAACAAGATATAGATATATAGCTACAATTGTTGGTTCGGTTATTGCTGGATTTGGTGGCCTTACTTATGTAATGGTTCATATGCATGGTGCATTTGAACAAGCTTCATCAATCGAGTCACTTGGTTGGTTAGCTGTTGCACTTGTAATATTCTCTATTTGGAGACCTAATATTTGTATACTTGGTTCATTTATATTTGCCTTATTATATCAATTACCATATTCTGGTGTACTAAAGGTAAGTAGTGCAGGCTTTGAAGCACTTAAGGCACTACCATATGTTGTAACTATAATTGTATTAATTATTACTAGTATCTTTGGTGGAAAATCAGTTCAACCACCACAAGCTTTAGGTACAAATTACTTTAGAGAAGATAGATAAAATGACTTTAGAAGAAATATATGTTACTTATGAAGCACTTAAAAAAGAAGGATATTCAAAAGAAAAATTATTTTGCGCAACATGCAAAATGTTTATAAATGATCAAATGAATATGAAAGAATTAAAGGATGCTTTAAAAGTATTAGGCTATAAATTGAGTGATGAATTACTTAGTTATGATATAGATAAACAAAAAGCATTAATAGATAATTTTATTAAAAGCTTTGCAAAAGAATATGATATAGAAGAATTTAAGTAGGTGTAGTAATGAATAAAATAAAAATATTATGTGATTCAACATGTGATATGTCAGTTGAAAAACTAAAAGAACTAGACATAGATTTCTTACCACTATATGTTGTTTTACATGATGAATATAAAAAAGATTTAATTGATGTTAAATGGAACGATGTTATTGAATGGGTTGATAAAACAAAAGAGCTTCCTAAAACAGCTGCAATAAATGTTGATACCTTTATGGAAACATTTGATAAATATGTTAGTGAAGGATATGAAGTAATATTTTTAAGTATAGGATCAAACTTTTCATCAAATTATAACAATGCTAGATTAGCAGCATCTGAATTTGATGATAAAGTATTTGTAATAGATTCTATGAACTTATCAAGCTCACAAGGATTACTGTTATTAAAAATGGTAAAATATAAAAATGAAGGATTAAGAGCAAAAGAAATTGTAGAAAAAATAAATGAACTTATTCCTCTAACTGTAACTGAAACTGCCCTTGAAACAATGAAATATCTTCACAAGGGCGGTAGATGTAGTAGTTTAAAATATTATATAGGAGTTGTATTAAAAATATATCCTGTTGTTAAAGTTATTGATGGAATTATCCATGTACATAAGTTAGGAAAACTATTATTTAAAAAGGCTCTTAATATAATTATTAACGATTTTAAAAATGATTATGACAATGATAATGTAGATCCTGATAATATAATAATAAGCACTGTAGGGAACGAAAAGGGACAAAAATATTTATATGAAAAAATAAGTGAATTTTTCCCAAAAGAAAAAATATTATTATTTGATGCTGGATGTGTAGTATCTACTCATTGTGGACCTGGTACTACAGGTTTCTTCTATATTAAAAAACATGCGTAGGAGGTATTTATGGGAAAACTATTAAATGAATTAGATGAATTATTAGCAACTATTGATGATAAAGCTTTAGATGAAAAAGAAGCTAAATGTATTGAATATGCTAAAAAAGGCGTAAATGAGGCTTATTCTTATCTAGGAGATATCTATTATTTTGATAAAGAAGACTATAATAAAGCAATGGATAATTATAAAAAATGTGAAAATAATGGATATGCTTTATATATGCAAGGTGTAATATATGGTAATATATTCTATGAAAAACAAGATTTAGAATTATCTAAGGAATTATTATTTAAAGCAGCTAATGATTATAAAATTGCTGATGCTATTTATGAAATAGGTTTTGATTATCTAAATGGCAATAATGGATTTGATAAGAATGCTAAAAAGGCAGTTGAATATTTTAATAAAGCAAAAGAATTAAAGTATAGTGAAGCTTATTTTTCACTTGCTAATTGCTATAAAACAGGTTTAGGAGTAGAAAAAGATTTAAATAAGGCTTTCGATTTAATGAAAGAAGCATATTTAATTCTTAATGAAGAATAATTTTAGGGGGGGATTATCTATGAAATATTGTAGTAAGTGTGGGGCACAACTTGCAGATGATGACGATTATTGTTTCTTCTGTGGAGCTAAATTTGATGAAGTAAAAAAAGAAGAACAAAAAGAACAACCTACATTTCAAGATCAAAGCTATTATGAAGATAAATATTATGGCCAAAGACCTAACACAGTAGCTTTACTTGGATTTGTATTTTCATTTATATCACCAATTGTTGGATTAATTCTATCAATAATAGGATTAAATAAAGCTAGACAAATGAATGGACTAGGAAAGGGTTATTCGATTGCTGGAATAATTATTTCAATTGTAAGCATGATTTTATCAGTTCTTTTATATACTTATTTAATTAGTGTATATGGAACTGAAGGCGTGCTTGCGTAATTGTAGGAGGTATAATATGAAGTTTTGTACAAAATGTGGTAACGAATTAAAAGATGATGATATGTTCTGTGCTAGATGTGGAGCAAAGGTTATTAATGAAGAACCTAGACAATTTGGAGTAGAAGATATATATTCTAATAATTACGCTGATAAAAAAGCATATACAAGCAATACTGCAGGAAAGATAGGATTTATATTATCTATTGTAGGGTTGGTTTTATTTAACGCTTTAATGTTTATGATTGGGTTTGGAGACGATACATTCCCAGCAACATTATTTGTTTTATTATATTTGTTATTATTAGCATTAACAGGTGCATCACTTGGAACTGCAATTCCTGGATTTGTTATAAGTAGAAAAAGAGTGGCAAATAAAAAAATAGCTGTCGCAGGATTTGTATTAGCTTTAATACTTGCTACATGTATGATTTTCTTATATGTAATATTACCTACTGAATAATATAAAAAGAAGTAGCCTTTTTAAAGGCTATTTTTTATTTTAAAAAAATTTTAAAAAAATTAGCGCTCACCTATTGACAGTGCTAAAATAATGATATATAATATAGTTAGCAATCGGGTAGAACGAGTGCTAATCAATAATCATAAAGGAGTGATTTATATGAGAAATAATGTTGTAAACTACAACAAACAAAACTATTTCGATTTATTCGACCCATTCTTTAATGATTTCTTCGGATTAGATAGAAACACTAAGTATAACGAGGTGATGAAAACTGATATTATCGATCATGAGGGATTCTATGAAATGAAGATTGATATGCCAGAAATCAATAAAGACGATATTAAGATGTCCCTAAATGATGGATACCTAACAATTGAAGCTAAGGTAGAAAAGAATACCGATAACAACGATAAGTATATCCGTAAAGAAAGATATTATGGAGAATATGAACGTAGCTACTTTGTAGGTGATGCGGTTAAAGAAGAAGATATTGATGCAAAACTTGAAAATGGAGTATTAACTCTTAACATTAAAAAAGTAGAAGCAAAATCTCCAGAAAAGAAATATATTGCCATAAAATAATATAAAGAAAAAAGCTCCGTTTGGAGCTTTTTTGTTTACATTAAAACTTTACTTAAGAATTCTTTAAGCCTAGGACTCTTTGGATTGTTAAATATTTCATCAGGAGTTCCTTGCTCAGCAATAGTTCCTTGATCCATAAACATAACACGAGTACCAACTTCTTTAGCAAATCCCATTTCATGTGTAACTATTACCATAGTCATACCAGTATCTGCTATTTCTTTTATTAATGCTAATACTTCGCCAACCATTTCTGGGTCAAGGGCAGAAGTAGGTTCATCAAATAGCATTACTTTTGGATTCATAGCTAATGCTCTAACAATAGCTATTCTTTGCTTTTGTCCGCCTGATAGAGTAGATGGATATTTATTTGCTTTATCTTCAAGACCTATACGCTTTAATAATTCTATTGCTTTTTCATAAGCGGCACCCTTAATTTCTTTAACACTTTTATAAGGATAGTCTATATATTCTAATGGTTTTGGATATTCTAATCTATCTATTTTTCTTTCAGCATTTTCGATAATAGTAGTAAGTTTAAGCTTTTTATTTGATAATTCCTTATCATAAGTAATAAATTCTTTACCTTTTCTTTCTATTACTGATTTTGTCTTTTCCCATTCTTTTTCAACTTCGCTAAGAAGTGGTCTAGTTTCATCGATAATGGCTTGATTATAAGCTTTTTTACTATCTATATCAGCATAAATCTTTTCTTTATTTGCTTCTAGATAAGCATTATATTTATCCATTTTTTTATTGTTTTTGTTAGCTTCTTTTAGCATTTGACGTCCAACTAAAACTGGAGCTAACATTATATTATCTAATACAGTTAGATTCTCAAATAAGTTGAATTGTTGGAATACCATTCCAATATTTCTTCTACAAATATTTATATCAATTTTTAAATCTGTTAAATCATTACCTAAAAATACTATTTGACCACTTGTTGGATCTTCAAGTACATTTAAGCATCTTAAGAATGTTGATTTTCCACCACCTGATGGGCCAATTATTACATCAATATCGCCTTCATAAATTGTTTCATTAATATCATTTAATACTTGAAGGTCTCCAAAGTTTTTAGTTAAATGTTTTACTTCAATAAGAGCTTTTTTATCTTGCATTTTTATTTAGGCTCCTTTCAAGTATTTTTAGTAATCTAGCAATTACAAATACTATTACAAAGTAGATGATGCCCATTACTAGGTATACTAATGTATAATCATAAGATGCATCAGCAATATGCTTCATTGCATTTGTTAAATCTATAATTGCAATGAATGATGCAACAGATGTTTCTTTTATTAATGTAATAAATTCATTTCCTAAAGATGGTAAGCAGTTTTTAATTGCTTGTGGGAAAACAACCCTTATCATTACGTTACTATAAGGTAGACCTAAACTACGTCCAGCTTCCATTTGACCAACTGGAACAGAATTAATTCCACCACGTAAAATTTCACTAATATATGCACCACTATTTAGACCAAAAGCAATTATTGCTATTATTATTGCTGGCCCTTTATAAGTAGCAAAAACGATAAAGTATATAATCAATAATTGAACAACAGTAGGAGTACCCCTACATACACTTACATATGCTTTAAATATTTGTTTAATGCCAAGTATAAATACATTTTGACTTCTAAGTCCTTCAACTAAACAAGTCACAAGACCAAGCATTAATCCTATAATAAAGCCAAATAATGATATTATAGCAGTTACAAACAAACCGCTCCAAATAGTTTTAACATTACCACTTGAAAAGCTTGTTTTTAACCTTTCACCTAAACTATTTCTATAAATGATACAAAGCACTACAAGTAATAGCGCTAAAGTACCTAACATGACAAGTTGAACAATGGTTTCTTTTGAAAGCTTCTTGTTGTTTTGCATATTTTATCCGAAATATTTTTCTAGTAATTTTGCATACTCGCCATTTGCTTTAATAGTTTTAATGAATTCATTTAAAGAATTAACTAATTCTGTATTACCTTTCTTTACAGCAATTGCGTATTCTTCTTCTGTAAGTGCAGAATCTAAAATTGATAATGTAGTTGAATAGTTTTTAGATACAATATTTTTAGCTGGAGCTTCATCAAGAATTACAGCATCAATTTTTCCATCATTTAAATCTTTGATTGCTAAACCACCATTATCATATGGATTACATTTAGCATCTTTAATTCCATCGAATTCCCAGTCAGCATCTCCTTCAACATAGAATTGACCAGTAGTTGCTCTTTGAACACCAATCTTCTTTCCTTCTAGTTGAGATAGGATATAAGTAATCTTTTCATCATTAGTCATTGTTTCTGTTGCTGTTTTAATTTCGTTAGCAGTAGTAGTACTTAAAACAACAACTTGATTTGATGAATAATATCCATCAGAAAATGATAAAGTCTTTTCTCTTTTTTCATTTTTTGTGATACCAGCGATTGCAATATCAATTTTTCCAGTTGATGCACTTGTTAAAGCAGCATCAAAGTCCATATCTTTAATTTCAATTTTCTTTCCTACTGATTCACCATATTTCTTGATTAAGTCCATATCAAAACCAGTAATATTTCCATCTTCCTTATATTCGAATGGTGGGAAAGCAGCGTTAGTTCCAATAACTAACTTGTTTGATTTTCCGCAAGCAACTAAGCTTAATGAAGCAGCGCCTGTTAATAAAGCAGTTAATAATTTTTTCATTTTTTATATCTCCTTATTTATATAAATTTATTTAACTAAAAGAAAAGAGCCATCAAGGCTCTTATTTAACAATATACTCATACACCATATGATGGTGTAATCTTTGCTAATATCAAGATGCCTTGAAAAAGAAAAAACCACACCAAGTGGTTCATTATTGTAAAATATACTCATGCATTAATTCTAGGTGCAATCTTTACAAAACTCACTTGGACTTTTCTCAAGTTATGCCCTTATTTTAATACCTTTATATAATAAAGTCAACATATTTTTATATTTTTATATAAAATAACGTTTTCACTTTTGGTTTTGAAATTAATAACATATTTGTTATAATGGTAATAGTAGAGGTGATTTTATGGCCATCGTTGACGATATTACTAAAACTTTAGAAAAGTTTTATAAAACATGCAAGTATGAAAAATTCGCTTTTAAGTATCAAAATTATATGTCTAATAAGAAACTTAATGATGATACAAAGAATTATTTAAGAATACTACATACTAACTTTTTATTTTTAATTGATGAAAAAGCAGCATTTAGAGAATATGAAAGAATTTTTAGACCAACAGTTGATAAGTACTTACAAGCTTATTATTTTTTAGAGGTATTAATGCTTACAAAGAAAAAGGAATTTGATGAAGCAAGTAAAAGACTTAAATTTTATAAAGATCATAAATCATTATCAAAAGAAGATGCTTATTCGCTTGAGCTATTTAACGATATCTATAGTGATAAAGAAATAAAAGACATTGAAAAGAAGTTTCCATTAAATAATAGGATCCTTTATCAAAATGTCTTTAATGCAAGATTACTTATGGATTATTATGCCTTAAAGGGCGACAAGAAATGTGAAGATTACGCCATTTTCATTGTTAAGCAGAAAACTGATTTTACTGATAGCGTTAATAGAGCAAAAGAGATTATTGATATTTTTAAATAATAAAAAAGGGCTCATAGCCCTTTTATTATTTTGTTGTGAATTTAACTCCGTCAAATGCTTTCTTTTCAAATACTTTTTCGCCATTAGCAATACCACTAATGTTAAGTTTTTTGATTTTTTTACATCCAGCGAAAGCACCTAATTGTACGCTAATTAAGTTTTCATTATTATAGAATTTAATATCTCTTAGTTTAGAGCATCCCTTAAATGCTTCCTCACAAATAGTAGTGATTCCACAGTTTGAGAAATCAATTGTTTGTAGGTTAACAGCATTTCTAAATGCTTCTTTATCTATTGAAATTAATATTGAACAATCTGTAAATGATAGTGATTGTAAGTTTTCCATATCAGCAAATGCTAATGATTCAATTGTTCCTACATTTGCAGGGAACTTAATTGATTTAGCAAGTTGGCATCCTTGGAAAGCACTTTTTGAAATTACATTAACATTATCTGGTAAGATAATTTGTTGAGCACTTATACAATTTTGGAAAGCGGCTTGTTCAATGTATGCAAGATTGATACAATTTCTTAAATCAATAGTAATTAAACTACCACATTCATTAAATGCCCAGCTTGAAATAGTTTCAATTGTATCTGGAAGTTTAACTGTTTTTAAAACAGGACATTGACCGAAGCCCCAAATTTCAATTGATTTAACGCTTGTATTACTTAAATCAACAGCTTCTAATGCTTTGCATCCTCTAAATGCGTTCTTACCAATTACTTGTAACTTAGGTAGATTACCAAAATTACAATCAATTAAGTTTACACAATCCTTAAATGCGTTGTTTTCAATATATTGTAATCTTTCACAATTATCAAAGCTTATATATTGTAATCTCTTGAATTTTGCGAATGCTGAATCATTAATAGAAGTAATGTTTTTACAATTAGAGAAGTCTAATCTTAAAACCATTTCTAATTCAGTAAATGATGTTTTATCGATATCGCCAATCTTATCACAATTTGCAAGTATTACACTTTCAAGTTGTGGACAGCTCTTAAAGATTTGTGAATCAAACTCTTTTAATTTAATATTACTTAAATCTATTTCAGTTAAGCCTGTATTCATAAATGCTGATTGACCAATTGTATTAAGCGAATTTGGGAAAATAACTGATCTAAGCCCTTTACAACCAGCAAATACTTTTTCACCAATTGATTCTAAAGATGTACAACTAGATAAATCAATAGTAGTAACATTACGGCAACCAGAGAAAGCCCTAGCTCCTATTTCAGTTAGATTTTTACATGCTGATAAATCAATTGTTTCTAATACTAAGTTATTAGCAAAAGCACCTTCTTCGATAACTTTTACAGTTGATGGAAGAACAACTGATGTAAGAACATGTTCATCTTTTGCTCCATCAAATCTAAATGCTTCAACTCCGATAACTTCTACACCTTCAGGAATGGTTACACTCTTTGTCTTACCATTGTAACTGATAAGTTTGTTATCCTCTATTTCAAAAGTGTTATCCATTGCATTTCCGCCTGTAGCAACAAAGGTTCTATAGGCTTGGATTGCATCATTTGTATTAAATGTTGACTTACAAAATGGACATTCACTTAGCATTTTGTTTGTTTCAACTTTGATGATATTGCCACAATTTGGGCACTTTGAATTTACGACTGCCATACTATAAATGACCCCTTTCCACTAAACTCAATTTTAACATATATACAGTTTTAATTCAAGTTGTTAATATTAATATTAAAGAAAACCGGGAAATTAATCCCGGCTTACTACATTTCAATTGTAATTGTATTTTCTTTAGCTAGCATTTCATCAGTAATTAGTAAACCACTAATCTTTTTACCATTGATAGTAATAGATGTTACGCCATGTTCCTTCTTATTTGGATTTAATACTGTTACATCAAGTTTCTTACCTCTATAATTCTTAACAAATGAGTATTTATCCCAATTTGAAGGAATTGATGGATTAATAATTAATCCTTTTGTTGTAGGCATAATTCCTAGAATACCTTCAACTGTACCAACCATTACTGTTGAAGCAGTACCTGTTAACCAGTGTACATGACATCTACCAGCAAATGGTGAATCCTTACCTTCAACGAATTGACCATAAACATATGGCTCCATCATACGCTTTTCAGCAGTATCGTTATAAGTTGCTGGACAAGCTTCAGCCCAGTATTTAAATGCTTGATTACCTCTACCTAATTTAGCTTCAGCAAGTATTAACCAACCTTGAGGTTGAGAGAAGATACCAGCATTTTCTTTAACACAGTTATTATAAGTAATCATTAATGCTCCATCAAAATAATGCTTGTTATAAGGTTTATACATTAACATTGCTCCATAAGGAGTGTTAAGTTCTCTATCAACTGAATCCATAGCTTTAATGGCTTTTTCACCTTTTGCATAACCTGAGATTACACCCCAAGATTGAGGGTTAAGCCACATGTTAGCTTCAGGATCTTTCTTAGCACCAATAACTGTGCCATTTTCTAAGTATCCTCTAATGAATCTATCTTCATCATAGCACTTATCTAAGATAGCTTCTAGTTTTGCTTTTTCATTAGCTAGGAATGATAAGTATTCTTTATCATTCTTTAACTCTGCATATTCAGTCATAATGTTATATGCATAATATAATTGGAAGGCAACGAATGTTGATTCACCTTTCTTACCTAAACGTAAGCAGTCATTCCAGTCTGCATGAAGTCCTGCAGGCATACCATGATTACCTAAGTTATTTAGTGAGAATGTAATTGCACGCTTTAAGTGATCGTAAACTGTTCCTTTTTCATTATTATTAGCATATAAAATTTCTTCATCTAAGAATTTTAAGTCTCCGCTTTCAGCAATGTATTTATAAACTGTAGGGAATAACCATAAAGCATCATCAGCTCTATATGATGGATGTCCTGTTTCTTTTACATATTCAGGATCATCTGGTGTATTCTCTAAGCCTGGTTTGTGAGTATATTTAACAAGTGGTAGACCAGCACCATTAGTTACTTGTGCACTTAACATAAACTTGATTTGATCTTTTGCCATTTCAGGAGCTAAATGAATTATACCTTGAATGTCTTGTACTGTATCTCTATATCCAAAACCATTACGTAAACCACAGTATTGGAAAGAAGCAGCTCTACTCCAAGTAAATGTAATAAAACAGTTGTATGAGTTCCATACATTTACCATGTTGTTGAATCTTTCATCTGGTGTGTATACTTGGAAGTTATTTAATTTAGAATGCCAGTAGTTTTTAAGTTCATTTAATTCTTTTTCGCAAGTTTTACTATCTTCATATTTCTTTATGATTTCTTTAGCAACACTTGTTTTATTTTGGCCTAATACATAAGTTAAAACTTTTTCTTCTCCAGCCTTTAGTTCAATAAATGATTCTAAAGCTCCACAAGAGTTTAAGTTATAGTTTAAATCATTACATAAATCATTTTCAACACCAATTGGATTACTATAATTTCTATAGTTACCAATAAATGTTTCTCTATTGCCACAGTACTTGTCTACTTTAGCACCTGCAAGTCCGAAAAATCTCGCCTTTTCAGGATTATCATGACCTGTACGAATAGTTTCTTCAATCATATTATCATAGAACTTAGTAGAAGTAATGAATAATGAATATTGAAGATTTACTTGGTCTTGTTCATAGTTAGCTTCATTAGTAAATTCAACAAAACCAGTAATTGCTAATTTCTTTGTATCTTTATTATTGTTTTTAATTTTAAATTGCCATACTTCATATTCAGCATTTAGTGGTACATAATATAATGCTTCACCTAAGATGTTATTATATTTAGATGAGATAATTGTATAAGCTGTACCATGAATACAACGTGAATCAAATTTAGATAAATCTTTTACAGTTGGTGCCCAAGAGTTTGACCAATACTCTTTAGTATCTAAATCCTTTATATAGATATATCTACCAGGTTGATCATTAGAATAGCTATTAAATCTATATCTAATTAGTCTTCCGTTTGCTCCTGATTTAACAAAACTATATCCTGTAGCATTATTAGAAATGATTGCTCCATACGCAGGACTACCTAGATAATTTGCCCATGGACTAGGTGTAGCAGGATTAGTTATAACATATTCCTTGTTTAATTCATCAAAAAATCCATATTTCATATTAAAAACCTCCAATTCATTTAAAGTATATCATTATTAAAATAATAATGCAAAGAAATAAAAGACATTTACATTAATTAATTAAAGTTTTATAATATTTCTAGGTGATTTATTATATGGCAAGCAAAAAAGAGTTAAGAAAAATGACACAATCTGAAAAGGCAATTATTAATGCAAGAGGTGAAGCCCTTATCACAATGGGGGTTATTGTAATTGCTGTTTCAATGCTTATGGCAGTTATATGCATAGCTTACGGAAGGGCAAAAGAATCGTTTGGATTTTTAATGTTTACATTTGCATATTTAGCTGGTGCAGCCCTTTTTTCATATAAGTATCAAAAGACTAAAGGATTCTTAATTTTTGGCATACTAGGATGCCTTATAACTATAGGTGCATTAATTATTTATCTAATCTAATAAACGGCTTAACTAGCCGTTTTTTTGTTTATTGTTTTGTTTTAATTTATTATCAATTTTTAAGCAAAGAAAAGAAAAAAGTTGCATTTATTTTAATTATAATTTATAATTAATATGTGTATTATTTTAAGGAGTGAAGCAAATGAAAAAAATAATAGTATTTTTTATGACACTCGTGCTTATCTTTACAGTTGCTGGCTGCGGTAAAAAGCCAAAAGCTAAGATTGAAAATGAAGATATAAGAAGATCATCATATAAGTTCGAATTATCTGTTGATGAGAACGACAATATCACTAAAGGTAGTGTTCTTGTCAATTTCTATAAACTTTCAAAAAAGGATGAAGTGCTTGTTTCAACAAAAACTTTAACAACATTTAGTGAAACAGTATCAGTTACTGGTTTAGAAAGTGATACTGAATACCGTTGTGATGTTTTATGTACATATAACAAAAAATCACATATCATTTATTCATGGGTTGTTAAAACTAAGAAAAACGGTACAGAATTTGATCCTATACTTATTGAAAATGCAAATGAATTTGTTGATTATCTTACAAAGGATTATTCAGAAGATGCTTATTATGAATTAGCTAATGATATTGATTTTAGCGAATATTCTAATAAGAATGAAGAAGGTGTTGAAATTCCATTTGAAGGTATTTCACAAACTTCATCACAAGCATTTGCTGGAACAATCAAAGGTAATGATAAAACAATTAAAAACATTAACATTTCATCAAGTGCATCATACAATGGTTTATTTGGTTATTTCAAAGGTACATTAGAAGATGTTAAATTTGATAATGTAAATGTAAATGTAAAAAGAGATAGTTCAACAACAACTTATTCTGGATTAGTTTGTGGATATGCTTATCAAGCTAAATTCATCAATGTTGAAATTAGTAATTCTACTTTAACAGTTGATGCTAAAACTCAATATACTGGTGGATTAGTTGGTTACTCATTCGCATCAAATATTTTAAATGCTAAAAACACTAATCTAAAACTTGAATCAAAGAGTGGTACAACATCATATGTTGGTGGTTTGACTTCATGGATTCAACAAAACTCAAGTGATAAATATGGTAAGATAATTGATGCAACAGTTAGTGGAACAGTTAACATTAGTTCAACTGAAAAATTATATTATGGTGGATTAGTTGGATTGTTAAAATCTGGTGCAACTGTTGAAAAGGCAGTAGTAAACGTTGATGCAACAATTAATACAACTGGTGCAACTGATGCAGCTGGTTTAATTGGTAATGCAAAAATGGCTGATTATAAAGTATCTGATAGAATCAAAAATGTCGTAGCAAAAGGAAAAATCACATATAAATCAATTAAAGAAACAGATGTTATTGAAAACTCAAGTGATGTAGCAATTGCTGGTTTAATTGCTTCAGCAACAGCAGTTAAATTAAGCGGTGCATATAGCGAAATGGAACTTGACATTGAAGCTAAAATCGCATCTGATAAAGGCCTATATTCAAGCTTAGCATTTGGTAGAGGATTTGAATATCATACAGAATTATCTAATGCTATTGTTAATGGAAAAATAAATGCCATTACAACTGATTCTGCAGCTGATGCAGTTATTAGTGTTCATGGATATGATGGATCAGTTTATAACTTATCAGGTGATGAAAAACCATTATCAACTATTGATAGCGAAACAGTTAATTATGTTTGTGTTAATATAAATCAAAATGGTAGCGAAAACGTTTGGCCAAATCCAATTTCGATTGCTGATGCTAAAACAGCAGCTAAATGGGATTTAGTAATTTGGAATGTCACAGTTGATGAGACAAATAATAAAATTGATGTAGTCTTTTCTTAAAATATTAGCCCCATAAAGGGGCTTTTATTTTACTCTTTTTTATTTAAAAAATTTTTTTGAAATATTTATTATAATTATGTTATAATAAAATTGTGTATTATTGTTAAGGAGTGAGCAAGATGAAAATTTATAATTCACTAACAGATAAAAAAGAAGAATTAATTCCTTTAAAAAATGGAAAAATTAATATGTATGTTTGTGGACCAACAGTATATAACTATATCCATATTGGTAATGCTAGACCTGTTGTGTTTTTCGATATAGTTAAAAGATATTTAACATATAAAGGATTTGAAGTAACTTATGCATCAAATATTACTGATGTTGATGACAAAATCATCAATAGAGCAATTGATGAAAAAGTAAGTGAAAAAGAAATAGTAGATAAGTTTGCAACACAATATTTTAAAGATTGTGCAAATTTAGGAAGTATGAAACCAGATATAATTCCCTATGCTACAAATTATATTGACCAAATGATTAAATATATTAAAAATTTAGAGGATACTGGATATGCTTATTACAACGATGGTAATGTATATTTTAGAATCTCTAAAATTAGTGATTATGGTATTCTATCTAATCAAAGAAAGGAAGATTTAATTGCAGGAGCAAGAATTGATATTGCTGATAAGAAAGAATCTCCACTAGATTTTACATTATGGAAGAATACAGATGTAGGTATTAAATGGGATAGCCCATGGGGTAAAGGTAGACCTGGATGGCATACAGAATGCTGTGTTATGATTGATGATATTTTTAAAGGTGAGATAGATATTCATGGTGGTGGAACAGATTTAAAATTCCCACATCATGAAAACGAAATAGCTCAAGCTAATGCAAGCGGACATAATCACTTAGCTAAAAACTGGATGCATGTAGGTAGACTACAAATAGATAATCAAAAGATGAGTAAATCTGAAGGTAGAACTGTTTGGGTAAAGGATTTAATTGAAAATTATCCTTATCAAGCATTTAGATTATTCATATTATCAAGTCATTATAGACAACCAATCAATTATACTGATGAAATTATGAATCAATATAATAAAGAATGGGAAAAGATTTCTAAAGCTTATAAGCAAGCTTACGTATCACTTAGAATGAATAAGATTGAAAATAAAGATTTATCAGATGATATTAAGGAATTTGAACAATACATGGATGATGATTTTAATACTCCAAATGCATTGATGTTAATAAGTAACATTATTAAGAAAATAAATGTTAAAGTACGTGCTAAAGAAGATTTTAGTAGTGATTTTAATACACTTGATACAATCTTAAATACTCTTGGAATTGTTCCAAATAAACCAGTTATTGATGATATAGCTATTGATACATACAATAAATGGAATGAAGCAAGAATTAATAAGGATTTTGATGCAGCTGATAAATATAGAAATATCTTAGTTGAAAAAGGAATTATCTAATGGAAGCTAAATTAATGAATGGCTTATCATTAGCCTACATAGGAGATGCTTATTTTGAAATACTTGTTAGACAGTATTTACTTGAAAAAGGCATCACAAAAGTTAATGAACTTCATAAAGAGGCAATAAAATTTACATCAGGTGAAGCACAAGCAAAATTTATTGACTTATTTATGCAAGATAATATATTAACCGAAAATGAAATTGAAATATATAAAAAGGGTAGAAACAGTGCTACCTCACATAGAAAAAATTTATCTAGTGCTGAATACCAAAAAGCAACTGGATTTGAAGCACTAATTGGTTTCTTATATGAAAGTAAGGATAACGAAAGAATATATTATTTATTTGAGCTAATGAAAAAATACAACAGTTAGGAAGAAGGTGATTTTATGGCTAGAAAGAAAAAAGAAGTAGTCATAGATGAAAACTCCATAGATGAATCTGTCATAGAATCTGTAGAAACGGAAGAAATAGAAAAAAAACATGAAGAAAAAGAAGTAGAAAAAGTTGAAGAAAAACCAGTTCAAAAAGCAGAAGGAAACACTCTAGAAAAAGAAAAACTCGTTGATGATTTAACTATTGAAGGTAAACCAATAGATGTACCAATTGATGAATCATTTTATAAGCCAACAACTGTTGATGTTAAACAAATAGTTGAAGATGGTACATATAAAATCACTCAAGTAGATTTAAAAAGAAAGAAGGCAGATTTAGATTTTGGTCTAGATAGCTTAGATGTATTAGCTAGAGAAACTGCACATTGGAATAATGTAAACGACAAAAAAGGTTCTCGTACTGTAAGTGGTATTGTATTGTCTAAAATATTTACAATCTTTAACCTTTTGTGTTTTGGTGTAGCAGCATGGCTAATAAGTGTTGGTGCTTTTACTAAATGTTTCTTCGTTATTATAGTTACAGCTAATATAATTATTGGTATTGTTCAAGATTTAAGAGCAAAAGCCATGATTGATAAATTGTCAATACTATCAGCGCCTACTGTTTTAGTACTCCGTGATGGAGAACAACAGGAAATAGAAGTTAAAAATATAGTTATTGATGATATTATGATTCTAACAAACGGAAAACAAATATGTTCTGACTCTGTTGTAATTGAAGGATTTATTGAAGTTAATGAATCATTGTTAACTGGTGAATCAGATCCAATAGTTAAGAAACCTGGAGATATTTTATATTCTGGTTCATTTGTTGTTAGTGGTATATGTAAAGCAAGAGTTGAAAAAGTTGGAGAAGAAAATTACATTCAAAAACTAACAAAGCAAGCAAGAAAATATGAAAAGCCAAAATCAGAAATAATGAGATCTTTAAATGTTATCATTAGAACTGTTGGTGTATTAATCTTTATTTTAGGTCCAATTTATTTCTTAAAATGTTATGGAAAGAAGTTTGGACTTGATGGTGCATGGTTTGGTTCAAGTGAATATAGCGAAGCAGTAACTACAACTGCTGGTGCGATTATAGGTATGATTCCATCTGGCTTATTCTTACTTACAAGTATCGCTTTAGCAACATCTGTTGTAAAACTTGCACATAATAAAACATTAGTTCAAGAATTATATTGTATTGAAATGTTAGCAAGAGTAAATGTTTTATGTCTAGATAAAACAGGTACTATTACTGATGGTACAATGACTGTTAAGGGTTTAATTGAATACAAGAATGAAACTGCCTATTCAACTAAACAATTAATTTCTGCAGTGTTAAATGCACAAAAAGATGATAACTTAACTAGTAGAGCACTAGAAGAAAAGTTTGGCTTAGGTAAAAAGCTAGCAACTAAAAAAATAGTTCCTTTCTCAAGCTCTAGAAAATATAGTATTACTGAATTTGATAAAGCAGGTTGCATTATGCTTGGTGCACCAGAATTCATTTTAAAAGAAAAATATTCACAAATTGAATCTGATGTTAATAGAAATGCAAAATTAGGATATCGTGTATTATTAATTGCTAAAGGTGAAAAGATTAAAGGCGATGAAATAACTGGTGAAGTAGTTCCAATTGCTTTAATTTTAATTGAAGATACAATTAGACCTGATGCCGCTGATACTATTAAATACTTTAAAGATAATGGCGTTAGTGTTAAAGTTATTTCAGGTGATAACCCTATAACAGTATCAAAGGTTAGTGAAAGAGCTGGTATTGAGGGTGCTGATAGATATGTTTCACTTGATGGTATGGCTGATAAAGATGTAATTAAAGCAGCAACTAAATATAATGTATTTGGACGTGTTAGTCCAGCGCAAAAGAAATTATTAATCAAAACACTTAAAACTGAAGGTAATACTGTTGCCATGACAGGTGATGGTGTTAATGATATTTTAGCTTTAAAAGAAGCAGATTGTTCAATAGCAATGGCTAGTGGTAGTGAAGCAGCAAGAAATGTAAGTCACTTGGTATTAATGGATTCTAATTTCTCAAGCTTACCAAAGGTAGTTTCTGAAGGTAGAAGAGTAATTAATAACATTCAAAGAGTATCTACTTTATTCTTAACAAAGACTATTTTCTCTACATTACTATTACTATTTGTTGTAATATTCCCATTCATGACAACTTATCCACTAGATCCAGGTCAATTATATATGATTGACTTCCTAGTAGTAGGTATTCCATCATTCTTCTTAGCTCTTGAAGTTAATAGAAATAGAATTGAAGGAAGCTTTATCAAGAATGTCCTTAGAACGGCCTTACCAGGTGCTTTAGTAATAGTTGCATTTGCACTACTTACTTATTGGGTATGTGACCCAGTATATGGTTGGGGAGATGAAATTGTTCAAATCTTAAAACCTGCTGATATACCTTATTTGACTGAATATATAACTAAATATAAATCATCATTTAATTATATTAATGTTTCAGATTTAAGTGCTAATGAAATGATTATTAAAGCAATAAGAACTACTCTAATAGTTATATCAACAACATTTACTTGTTTCTTGGTATTATTTAGAGTATGTAAACCATTTAACTACTTAAGAGGAATCTTATGGACAATTGCGATTACAGTAGCATTCTTCTGTATATGTTCAATTCCATGGTTCTTTGGAATCTTACCATTCTGGAAGATGGGTATAATTGGTTCATTGTTATTAATAATCCTATTAGTAGCGTCATATCCATTAATGATTATGCTATCTGAAACTAAGAGGTGGTTCAAAGATAGAATTAAGAACCTATCTGATTGGATGGGTCATATTGAAGAGAACTAGAAGAATCTTTTATGATTCTTTTAGTTTTTTAAGGAGGAATAGTATGACAAAAATTTATGGTAGAAATGTATGTAAGGAAGCAATAAAAGCAAATAGATTAATATTTAAAGCGTATGTTACAGATAGTTTCTATGAAAAAGAAAAATATATTATTTCTGATTTAGAAAAATTGAAAGTTAATATTGAAATTGTTCCAAAAAGTAAGCTTGATAGTTTAGGATTACATCAAGGTATAGCACTAGATGTAGAAGATTATAAAATCTATAGCTTAGAAGAAGTATTAAATGGAGAAAAACAATACTTTTTAATTCTTGATGGAATAGTAGATCCTCATAACCTAGGCGCAATAATGCGAACTAGTGATGCTACGCAAATTGATGGTATAATTATTCCTAAAAATAGAAGTGTTAGCTTAAATAATACAGTTGCTAAAGTATCAACAGGAGCAATTGAATATGTTAAAATAATTGAAGTTAATAATATTAATAGATGTATAGATACTTTAAAAGAAAAAGGGTTTTGGATTTATGGAACTGATATGAATAAAGATCTAGATTATACTTCTATAGATATATCTACATCAATTGCTGTAGTTATCGGTAATGAAGGAGAAGGAATGTCTAGATTAGTAAAAGAAAAGTGCGATTATATTGTATCAATTCCTATGCAAGGACATGTTAATTCATTAAATGCAAGTGTTTCTGCAAGTATCATCTTATACGAAATTTTGAGAAAAAAATTAAATAAATAGCTAATAAAACATATGTTTTTTTAGAATTTTACTAAACGGCGGAAAAAAGCCGTTTTTTAATTGACAAACAAAACCCATTATACTATAAAATATGTAGGGTGATGCAAATGGATTTACTTGATTATAATGATAATGAACTTATATATTTAATGAAAAGCGGAAACGAAAGTGCGTATTATTTTTTAATCAAAAAATATAAGAAATTTATACATGGTAGAATATATGAATTGCACCTACACGATCATGAGGATTGTTTCCAAGAAGGAATAGTATGCCTATATACTGCTTGTATGTCTTTTGATGATAGTTTTAATAAGTCTTTTATGAAATATTTTGAGCAAATATTAAATAATAGATTATTAGACTTAAAAAGATCTCAAGAAAGAGAAAGTGAAGTAATGTATTCCTCTAGATTAAATTTAGATAACTTTAGAGCTATTAAGGAAGAAAGTATTTTACTAAAAAGAGATTTTTTTGTTCCTAGATCATTTCTTATGAAACTAACAAAAAGAGAAAAAAGTGTTTTTGAGGATTATTTTTTAAACAATGTAGCAATAGAAGATATTGCTAAGAAAAATAACACTAATAAAAAAAGTATTTACTATACAATTTATAGAATTAAAGGAAAAATTAAAAAATATATGGTAGAATAATAAACGGTGGTTAAAATGAGTATTCTAGAAGTAAAGGATCTTAAATTTAAATATACAGATAATAATCTATTTAATTCAGTTAATTTTAAATTAGAAAAAAATGACCATATTGGGCTTGTCGGATTAAATGGAGTAGGTAAATCAACTTTTTTAAATTTAATTAGTAAAAACTTAATACCTGATTCGGGCTCTATTGTATGGGAAAAGAATATAGTAGTTGGGTACTTAGACCAACAAGCAAAGCTTGATAAGAGTCAAACAATTCTAACATATTTATATGATGTATTTAGTGATTTATTTAAAAAAGAAGAAAAGATGGAAGAGTTATATGAATCACTTGCTACTGCAAAAGAATCTGAATATGACAGAATCTTGAATATGGCAGGTAAAATAGGCGAAGAGCTTGAAGAAAGTGGATTTTATTCATTTAAGTCTAAAGTTGGTAATATTATAAATGGTCTTGGAATAGATGATTCAAGACTTGATGATCCACTTACTAATTTTAGTGGTGGTCAACGTGCCAAAATAATACTTGGAAAACTACTTTTAGAAGAACCAGATGTTTTAATTATGGACGAACCTACTAACTATCTAGATGTTAGTCATGTTGAATGGCTTACAAAGTTCTTAAAGGGCTATCCTAAGGCATTTATTGTTGTTAGCCATGATCTAAGCTTTATAAATGATATAAGCATTAATATATGTGCTTTAGAGAATAAAGATATTATTAGATATAAGGGTAATTATGAATATTATGTTAAAGAACGTGATATTAGGAATCAAACATATGAAAAGACTTATTTAAACCAACAAAAACAAATAAAGAAAACAGAAGAATTTATTAATAAAAATATAGTTAGAGCATCTACAACAAAGCGTGCGCAATCTAGGCGTAAGATGCTTAGTAAAATGGAAATACTTGCACCTATTACAACTAATAAAAAAATATATCTTAAATTTCCATTTTCAAGACATATTTCTGATACACCAATAGAAGTAATAGATTTAGTTGTTGGCTACGATAAACCTATTTTAAATAAAATAAATTTCAATTTAAAAAGAGATGAAACATTTGTTTTAGTAGGTAAAAATGGAATAGGTAAAACTACAATTATTAAAACCATTTTAGGAGAAATTCCTGCACTAAGTGGAGAGGTGAAAATATCTTCAAATGTGGATTTTTTGTATTTTTCACAAGACTCAGAATATGATGGCAATTTAACTCCTTTTCAAATAATAAAAGAAGATTTTTATGACCTAGAAAATAAAGATGTTAGAGCTATACTTGCCAAAGTAGGTATAACAGGAGATATGGTTAATAAAAAAATGATGGAGTTGTCTGGTGGTGAACAAACAAAAGTAAGACTTGCTAGACTTACAATGTTTAAATCAAATTTATTAATACTTGATGAACCATCTAATAACCTTGATAAAGATGCAAAAGCAGCTTTATGTGATGCTATAAATAATTATGAAGGTGTAGTATTACTAGTTAGCCATGAGAAAGATTTCTTAAATGGTTTTAGCCATAGAGTAATAGATGTAGAAAATTTAATTAATAAATAATAATATATTATTTTGTTGACAAAAACTTATTAATAATGTAAGATATTATTAGCCCATTATAAAGGTGGTTTTTTAATTGAGGGAAAAAATTATTTTAATTTGTAGTGAATGTTTGAGTAGAAATTATACTTCTACAAAGAATAAATTAGAGAATAAACAAAGATTAGAAATAATGAAGTTTTGTCCTAAATGTAATAAACATACACTACATAAGGAATCTAAATAAGGAGGTATCATTATGGCAATTAAGGATACTTTAGACAAACCAAAACGAAATAAGCTTCTTGAAGTATTAACTCAAGATTACAAAGCTGAAAATATTTTCCTTGCTTTAATAGCAGTTATTGCTATGGCATTTGGTATTATGATTTTATCTAACAAATTAAATATCAAAGATAGTTATCCACTACTTGGTGCTTATCCAAAGGTATTCGCAGTAATATTATTAGTTATTGCTTTACTAGGATTACTTGTAGTACTATGGCCATTCTTTGAACCATCATTTGGAGAAGTTAGAAAAATAACTTGGGCAAGGCCAAGAGAATTATATGAAGACTTATTTAGAGTAATTGTATTTATGATTTTCTTCATATTTATACTTTTATTCTTTGATATAATTTGTAGAGCTCTATATAACAAAATCTACACGAGGTGATAATGATGGAAAAGCAAGAAAAAAGATGGTATATAATTCAAACTTATTCTGGATTTGAAGATTCAGTTGAAAGAGACTTAAAGAAACGTATTGAAACAATGGAAATGCAAGATTACATTTTCAATGTATTAATTCCAACAGAAACTATTGTTGAAACTAAGGCTGATGGGTCTAAAAAAGAAAAAGTTAAAAAGATGTTCCCTGGATATATCTTTGTTGAGATGATTGTTACTGATGAATCATGGTTCATCGTAAGAAATACACCAAAAGTTACAGGATTCTTAGGATCAAGCGGTGGAGGGACTAAACCAGTACCACTACCACCAGAAGAAGTAGCTAATGTATTTAAAAAGGCTGGTATCGTTCCACAAATTAATATCGACTTTGAAGTTGGAGATATGGTTGAAATTGTTAGTGGTTCAATGGCTGGTAAAATTGTTGAAGTTACTGATATTGATTTAGTAGAAACTAAAGCAACAGTACTAGTAGAAATGTTTGGTCGTCAAATGGACTTCCAAGTAGATTTATCAAGTTTAAAAAAGGCACAATAATTTGTGCCTTTTATTTATTAAATATAAACTTGTTTAATGCGTAAGCTACGCCATTTTCATAGTTTGGAACAGTTACAAATTTAGCAACCTTTTTTAAGCTATCTACTGCATTACCCATGGCTATGCCAAGCCCTGCATTTTTAACCATTAAATAGTCATTATGTGCATCGCCAAAAGTCATTATCTCATCATTTTTAATTCCCAAGTGATTTGCTAGTGCTTCTATAGCATACCATTTATCTGCTTTTGGATTTAGAAATTCTAAGAAGAATGGTGCACTTTGTACTATATTAAATCTTTCATATGCATCTTTTGGAAGATTCTTAATTACATTAGATAAGTAATCAGGTTCATCTATATACATTAGTTTTATTATTTCATGATCATCTTCAAAATCATTATAGTTAACTAGATTTAAGTCAATATGATTTAATGTGATTTCAAGTTCTGTATATTTACTCATTTTTTCAGAGAAGCATCCTTTTTTATCAAAACCATGCATATTAACATTTAATTTTTTTGATAAATCTACTAAATAATGAAGATCTTTTCCATTTAACTTTTTATTATAAATCATTTCTTTTGAATCAATTCTATTTACTTCAGCACCATTAAAGCATACTGCATATTCATTATCTGGTAGTTCAAGTTCATCAATAAATCTTTTAATACCAAATAGTGGTCTACCAGTAGCAAGAACTACATGTATACCCATCTTTTGTGCTTTTTGTAAAGCCTCTTTATCAGCTTTAGAAATAGTTTTATCTGGTTGAAGTAATGTTTCATCCATATCAAGTGCGATTAACTTATACATTTTTATCACCGAATAATATTATACATTATTATTTTTAATATGCAATTTATTTTTTTATTATTTTTAATATAATTAATACTAGGGGGTGTAAGTATGAGAATATTATGTTTTGGAGATTCAAATACTTGGGGTTATACTCCGATTGAGGGAAGTAGAAATCCTAATAGATGGACTAGAATATTAAAAGATTTATTAATAGATAGTGAAATAATAGAAGAAGGACTAAATGCTAGAACATTAGATTCAACAGAAGACATTGAACCTCATAAAAATGGCTTCAATTACCTACTTCCTTGCCTTGAGAGCCATTATGAATTTGATTATTTAGTCTTAATGCTTGGCACAAATGATTTAAAAACACATTTTAATAACACTCCTAAAGATATGCTTGAAATGTTAAAAAAATATATTAAAACAGTTAAGAATTTTTGGACTAACAAAGATGGGTCTAAAGTAAAACTAATTATATGTGGTATACCACCGGTAGATGATACTAAAAAAGTATTTGAAAATTATGAAGGTACTACAAAAAAGAGAAATGAATTTAATATGCTTGAATATAAATATTGTGTTGAAAGAAGTATAACATTTATAGATAATTCGGATTTAGAAATAGGGGAAGATGGTATTCATTTAACTGATAATGGCCATTTAAGATTGGCTATGAAATTAGCTGGTATTCTAAAGGGGGAATAGTTATGAATGATTTTATAGATGTAAAGCTTGGCTTTATGAGTTATATACATAATATCGCAGATTTAACTTATAGATACATTAATAATGGGGCATTAAAAAAAACATTATTATTTCCATTATTTTTAATCCTATTACTTTGTGAAATAGCAATTTTTCCAATTGCTTTAATTGGGGCAGTAATTAAATGGGGTGTATATTTCTTGGTTTCTGTAAGTGATGATAGAGCTCCAATGCTTTATACATTAATTGTATTATTTGCGGAATTCTTTATTTTGTATTATGTTGTATTTGCGATTTTGATAACATTTTATAAACTATTTGATTTGGTGTCTAATGGCTTAGGTAAGGCAAATTATGAATTAAATGCAGATGTGTTTATTGCCCGACATGAATATAAAGACAATAGCGAATCTAAATACAATAGTCCTTATCAAAATAATGAAAATAACACTAAGGATAATAGCAAAATATATGTTATTAATACAGATGATTTCAAAGAGTAATATTATATAAATAATAAAAAAAGAAAAAAAGTTTGCAAAAAGTGTTGCATTCTTTTTTTTATAATGATATACTATAAAAGCACGTGTGTGTGATGTGGCAGGGGTATCTCGCCCGATTGACCACAAACTGATAAATAAGGAGGAATACTATGGCTAAGGAAATTGTAAGAAAAATTAAGTTACAAGTAGCTGCTGGTAAAGCAAATCCAGCTCCACCTATCGGTCCAGCATTAGGACAAGCACAAGTAAATATACCTGCGTTCTGTTCACAATTTAATGATGCTACTAGAGATAAGATGGGTTACATCTGTCCAGTAATTATTACTGTATATGATGACCGTTCATTTACTTTCGTTGTTAAGACACCACCAGCAAGTGATCTATTAAAGAAAGCTGCTAACATTCAAAAAGGTTCTGACAACAGTATTAAGAACAAAGTTGCTAAGGTAACTAAAGCAAAGATTAAAGAAATCGCTGAAATGAAAATGCCTGACTTAAATGCCAATGATATTGAAGCAGCAATGAAGATCATTGAAGGTACTGCTAGAAATATGGGTATTGAAGTTGTAGACTAAAAAGCTTTACGAAATTAATAGGAGGATAATATGAAAAGAGGAAAGAAGTACATTGAAGCTGCAAAGCTTGTAGATAGTACTAAAAAGTATCCTGCAACTGAAGCTTGCGAATTAGCTAAGAAAACTAACTGCGCTAAATTCGATGCTACTGTTGAAGCTGCATTCCATTTAAATATTGACCCACGTAAGGCTGAACAAAATCTACGTGGCGCAATCGTTTTACCATATGGAACAGGAAAAACTAAAAGAGTACTAGTAATTGCAAAAGCTGCCAAGGCTGATGAAGCATTAAAAGCTGGTGCAGATTATGCAGGTGATGCTGAATATATCGAAAAGATTAAAGGCGGATGGTTCGAATTCGATACTATCATCGCTACTCCAGATATGATGGCTGAACTTGGTAAATTAGGTAGAGTATTAGGACCTAAAGGTTTAATGCCAAACCCTAAAACAGGAACAGTAACTATGAATGTTGCTGATGCTGTTAGAGATGCAAAAGGTGGTAAGGTTGAATACCGTACTGATAAAGTTGGTAACATCTTAGTACCAATTGGAAAAGCATCATTTGATGCAGACAAATTATTTGGTAACTTAAAGGCTATCAAAGATCAATTAGATAGAATTAAACCATCAACAGTAAAAGGTACTTACATGAAGAACATCGTAGTAACAACTACTATGGGTCCTGGTATCAAAGTTGATGAAGCTACATTCTAATTAACTTAATCACCGTAGAATCAGGTGCTTAGTAATAAGCTTAATTTCCTGCCGAGGTATATAAAAGATTATTATAACTCTTTTCTCGTGCAGGAAAGAGTTATATTTTTTAGAAAAAGGAGGTAATCTTATGGAAAAAGAAGTTTTAACTCAAAAGAAAGCCGATGTTGAAGCATTAACAAAGAGAATGAAAGAAGCAAAGACTATCGTTGCTTTTGATTATATTGGATTAACTGTTGAACAATTCACTACTTTAAGAAGACAACTTAGAGATGCTGGTTGTGAAGTACAAGTTATCAAAAACAACATTTCTCGTAGAGCTTCAGAAGGAGCTGGATATGCTGATTTAGCTCAATATTTCAAAGGGCCTAAAGCAGTAGCATTCTCTAACAATGATGTTGTTGCTCCTGCTAAAATCATTTATGAATTTAGTAAGCAAAATGAAGTTGTTAAAATCCATGCTGGAGTTGTTGAAGGAAAAGTTGAAAATGAAAAAGGAATCATTGGTTTAGCAACATTACCATCAAGAGAAACATTATTAACAATGTTAGCTATGGGTATGTTACAACCATTAAAGGATTTAGCTGTTGGCTTAAATATGTTAACAGAAAAAGAAGCAAATTAATCGAAAAAATAATATATATTAGGAGGAAAATAAAATGGCAAAGATTAATAAAGAAGAATTTATCGCTGGTTTAAAAGAAATGACTATCCTTGAAATTAAGGAATTAGTAGATGCAATGAAAGAAGAATTTGGTATCGATCCAACTGCTGTAGCTGTTGCTGCACCAGGAGCTGGAGCAGGTGCTGCAGCTGCTGCTGAACCAACTGAAGTATCAGTTATCCTAGAAAACGCTGGAGCTCAAAAGATCGCAGTTATCAAAGTTGTTAGAGAAATCACTGGTCTTGGATTAAAAGAAGCTAAAGACTTAGTAGATGCTGCTCCAAAAGCAATCAAAGAAAACATTAAACCAGAAGAAGCAAAAGAAATTGCTGCTAAATTAACTGAAGCTGGAGCTACAGTTAGCACAAAATAATTAAGATTTAAGAATTAAAAAACCTGAGTTTTAATGCTCAGGTTTTTAAACTTTTTTTTAGGGGGTGATAAAATGAGTCATTATTTTACTGATAATTCTAACATTAAAAGTGAAGAATTTGAGTTTTCATGTATGGTTTTTGATAAGAAATATACATTTTTTTCTGATAATGGAGTTTTCTCAAAAACAGGCTTAGATTTTGGATCGTTACTACTTATTGAAGAGTTTAAAAACCCAGATATAGAGGGATTATTATTGGATTTAGGTTGTGGTGTTGGGGTAATAGGAATTACTCTAGCAAAAGAATATAACAGGAAAATAATATTTACAGACATTAACCCTAGAGCTATTTTTTTAACAAAGAAAAATGCCGATAATTATGGCATTAATTATGAAGCAATTTTAAGCGATTCTATGCAAAATATTAAAGAAGAATTTGCATGTATTTTGACAAATCCACCAATTAGAGCAGGGAAAAAAGTCATCTATAATTTCTTTACTGATGCGTATAATAACCTAAAAATTAATGGTGAATTATGGTTTGTTATGAGAAGAAATCATGGTGTAGAATCAGCAATAAAGAAAATTGATGAACTATTTAAGAATCATGAAGTTGTTAAAAGAAAGAATGGTTTTTGGATAGTAAAAGCAATAAAATTAAATTAATTTTATAAAACGTATTGACTAATTGACTATCTTATAGTATAATCGTATATTGCTTAATAGCGCATTTTTGTGCTGTAATTATTTATAAATAATTAAGAATTTTTTATAGAAGGAGTGGCTTAAATGAATTATAAAACTTCTAATTATGGTAAGAAAGCAAGCCGTAGAGATTATTCAAAAGTTCATATGCATGTTGAACTTCCTGATTTAATCGAAATTCAAACAAAATCATTTGAAGAATTTGTTGAATCTGGCTTAAGAGAAATCTTCGATGATTTATCTCCAATTGTTAGTAATAATGGTGAATTAAAACTTTCATTTGGTGATTATCATTTCCAAGAACCAAAGTTTAACATTGAGGAATCAAAAGCAAGAAAGATTAATTTCTCTAGAACACTTGTATGTAATGTTTCCTTAGAAAATGTTCAAACTGGAGAAATCAAGGAAAAGCAAGACCTATTTATGGGTGAATATCCTTATATGACTCCAGTTGGTACATTTGTTGTTAATGGTGCTGAGCGTGTTGTAGTAAGTCAAATCGTTAGATCTGCTGGTATTTACTATACAACAGAAACTGATAAGAAGACTCAAACACAAAAGATTATGGGTCAAGTAATCCCTAATCGTGGTGCATGGATTGAATATGAAACAGGATCTAAAGACATCGTTTATTCTAAATTAGATCGTTCTAAGAAAATCCCACTTACAACATTCTTACGTGCTTTAGGTTTATCAACAAATGAATCAATCATTGATTTATTCGGAGATTCAAAATACTTAGAAGCAACACTAGAAAAAGACGAAACTAAAAATAGCGAAGAAGCCGCAATTGAAATATATGCTAAATTACGTTCAGGCGAAAAAGGTACAGTTGATGGTTCAAGAGAATTAATCAAATCTCGTCTTTTCGATGATAAACGTTATGATTTAGCAAGTGTAGGTCGTTTTAAATACAATAAAAAGCTTGATGTATTCCAAAGAGCTAAGGGCCTATACGTAGCAAAAGATATTAAACTAAAATGTGGTGAAGTTGTTAATAACGAAACTGGTGAAGTTAGAGAAGCTATTAACACAGTTATTAAAACAGATACTAAAATCACTGGTGATGTTTTAGCTACATTAATCAAATATCGTGATTTATTAAGAGAAGAAGTTAAACTAGATGCAGGCTTAAGTGATTACCCTGTTTATGTTGAAGTATTATACGTTAAACAAGCAATGGGTAAAGATACTAAGCTTATCAAGTTATTAGGTAACTGCAAAGAAAATGAAGAAGATATGTTACACATAACTATTTCTGATATTCTTTCAACTGCAAATTACTACTTAACATTACTTGATGGTGTAGGTACAATTGATGTAATTGACCATTTAGGTAACAGACGTTTAAGATTAATTGGTGAATTATTAAAGAACCAATTTAGAATGGGATTTGTAAAACTTGAAAAGAATATCAAGGATAGAATGTCAACATTAGATCCTAAAGATGCTGATCCAAAGAGCTTAATTAACATTAAACCTTTAACATCAGAACTTAGAGAATTCTTTGGAAGTTCACAATTATCACAATTCATGGATCAAATTAACCCACTAGCTGAAATAACTCAAAAGCGTAGAATTTCAGCATTAGGTACTGGTGGTATCGCTCGTGATAGAGCCGGTGTCGAGGTGCGTGATGTCCATACTTCTCACTATGGTAGAATGTGTCCAATTGAAACACCAGAAGGTCCTTCAATCGGTTTAATTACATCTCTATCTACTTATGCAACTGCAAACAAATATGGATTCATTGAAACTCCATATCTAAAAGTTGTAAATGAAATTATGCCTGATGGTACAGTTAAGAAAAAAGTTACAGATATTAAAGAATATCTATCAGCTGATGTTGAAGAAGATCACGTTATAGCTGCTGCTTCAACATTAATTGATAAAGACGGATATATCGTTGAAAAAGATGAAAACGGAAAAGATATTAAAGTAATCGCTAGAGTTAATGGTGAAACTGAATTCGTTGATCCAAAAATTGTTGATTATATCGACGTTTCTCCTCAACAAGTTGTATCTGTTGCTGCTGCATGTATTCCTTTCCTTGAACACGATGATGCGAGCCGTGCACTAATGGGTGCAAACATGCAACGTCAAGCAGTTCCACTAATTTCTACTGAAAGTCCAATTGTTGGTACTGGTATGGAATATAAAGCTGCAAAAGACTCAGGTATCGCTTTAAAGTGTAACAAAGGTGGTACTGTAACATATGCAGATAGCCGTATTGTTAAAATTATGAACAATGATGGAGTTGAAGATGTTTATGAACTAATTCAATTCTCACGTTCAAACCAAGATACATGTCTATTACAACGTCCTATTGTTAAAAAAGGCGATATTGTTGATGATGGTGATGTAATTGCTGATGGTCCATCTACATCAAATGGTGAATTAGCATTAGGTAAGAATGTTACTATTGCCTTCATGACATGGAATGGTTATAACTATGAAGATGCCGTAATTATGAGCGAAAAGCTTGTAAAAGAAGACGTTTATACATCAATTCACATCGATGAATATGAAATTGAAGCTAGACAATCTAAATTAGGTCATGAAGTAATCACTAGAGAAATTCCTAACGTAGGTCAAGAAATGACTAAATACCTAGATGAACGTGGTGTTATCATTCCTGGTGCTGAAGTTAAAGAAGGAGATATTCTAGTTGGTAAAACTACTCCAAAAGGTCAAAGTGAACAAACTCCAGAAGAAAAACTATTATATGCTATCTTCGGTGAAAAAGTTAAAGAAGTTAGAGATACTTCACTTAGAGTTCCTCATGGTGGAGGAGGAGTTGTTCAAAGAGTTGATTGCTTTAGAAAAGATAAAGGCGATGACCTTGGACCTGGTGTAATCGAAGTTATTAGAGTTTACATCGTTAAGAAGAGAAAGATTAGAGTCGGAGATAAGATGGCTGGTCGTCATGGTAACAAGGGTGTTATTTCAAACATTTTACCAGTAGAAGATATGCCATTTACTAAAGAAGGTGTGCCTGTAGATATCATGCTTAACCCACAAGGTGTTCCGTCTCGTATGAATATCGGACAAGTACTAGAAATCCACTTAGGTATGGCAGCAAAGAAACTTGGAATTAAAACAGCAACTCCAGTATTCGATGGTGCTACAATTGATGATATCAATAGAATAATGAAAGAAGCAAAAATGCATATTAACGAAATGAAGGAAAAAGGACTTGATCCAAATGATCCTGAACAAGTAGAAAAATATGTATGTGATGGTAAACAAATTCTTTATGATGGAAGAACTGGTGAACCATTCCAAAATAGAATTAGTGTTGGTGTAATGTATTTCGTTAAGTTAAGCCATATGGTTGATGACAAATTACATGCACGTGCTGTAGGTCCATATACACTTGTTACACAACAACCTATGGGTGGTAAAGCTCAAAAGGGTGGACAACGTTTCGGTGAAATGGAAGTTTGGGCTCTAGAAGCTTATGGAGCAGCACACACATTACAAGAAATGATGACTGTTAAATCAGATGATATTATTGGACGTAACCAAGTATTTAAAGCAATTACTGAAGGTAACCCAATTCCTGAAGGTAGCGTTCCAGAGTCATTTAGAGTATTAACAAGAGAATTACAAGCACTTGGTGTACACGTTGAATTAATCAACTCTATAACAGGTGAAAATGAAGCAAATAAGTCATTAGTTGACTTTGCTGATAGCGATGCTATCGAAAAATACGGTTTTGGAGAGTAGGAGGATTTAAACATGGGAAAAACATATTCACATATTAAAATTAGATTAGCCTCTCCAGAAGAAATTCGTTCTTGGTCATTTGGTGAAGTTAAAAAGCACGAAACAATTAACTATCGTTCTTTAAAACCAGAACCAGATGGATTATTCTGTGAAAAAATCTTTGGACCAACTAAAGATTATCAATGTGGTTGCGGTAAAACTAGACGTAATCAAGAAAAGGGAACAATCTGCGAAAAATGTGGTGTTGAAATCACTGAAGCTAAAGTTAGACGTGAAAGAATGGGTCACATTGAACTTGCAGCACCAGTAGTACATACTTGGTATTTAAAGAGTTCTCCATCTAAACTTGCTTTATTACTTGAAATTAAAGCAAAAGATCTTGAAAATGTAGTTTATCTTGCAAGTTACATTGTAACTGATAAAGGTGATGTTCCAGGATTACAAAATAAACAAATCTTATCAGAAGCTGATTATAATAAGCTTTATGAAGAATATCATAATAGATTTAAAGCCCTAACAGGTGCTGAAGCTGTTAAAGAATTATTAAAGCAAATTGACTTAGAAAAGAAAGTTCAATCTTTAAGAAGAAAACTTAAAACTGTTTCTAAGCAAATGCGTGATAGAGTAGTTAAACGTCTAGAAGTAGTTGAATCATTCTATAATTCAGATAATAAACCTGAATGGATGGTACTAGAAATATTACCAGTTATACCACCAGATTTACGTCCAATGGTACAACTAGATGGTGGTAGATTTGCTACTACTGACTTAAACGACTTATATCGTAGAATTTTAAACAGAAATAATCGTTTAAAGAAATTATATGAACAAAATGCTCCATCTCTAATCATTAAAAATGAAAAACGTTTATTACAAGAAGCAGTTGATGCTTTAATTGATAACTCTAAACGTGGTAAGAGAGGCGCTGCTGAACGTCAAAGACATTTAAAATCATTATCTGACATTCTACGTGGTAAGCAAGGACGTTTCCGTCAAAACTTACTAGGTAAGCGTGTTGACTATTCAGGTCGTTCAGTTATCGTTGTTGGACCAGACTTAAAGATGTACCAATGTGGTATTCCAAAAGAAATGGCTCTAACATTATTCAAACCATTTGTTATTAAAGAATTAATGAATGGTGAACCAAAAATGCCTATTTCAAATGCAAAGAGAATGGTAGATAGATTAGATGATAAGGTATGGGGTGTACTAGAAGAAGTTATTAGGGAACATCCAGTACTACTTAACCGTGCCCCAACATTACATAGACTTGGTATTCAAGCATTCGAACCAAAGCTTATTGAAGGTAAAGCTATTAGACTACATCCACTAGTATGTACAGCATTCAACGCTGACTTCGACGGTGACCAAATGGCAGTCCATGTACCTCTATCTCAAGAAGCACAAGCTGAAGCTCGTCTATTAATGTTAGCTTCTAACAATATCTTAAACCCTAAAGATGGTAAGCCAGTTGTCACTCCATCACAAGATATGGTACTTGGAAACTACTATTTAACAATGGAACGTCCATATATGCCATATGAAAGTAAAGATGGAAGCATTGACACTTCAATTGGTGAATATAAATTATATAAAGATAAAGGTATTATTTTAAGAGAATATCCTAAAAACTATAATGAAGGACATGTTTATTTAGACTTTGATGAAGCAATTAGAGCTTATAAGAATAATGAAATTACTCTACAAACTCGTATTGCTTTAATGCCTAGTGTATTAAATAAAGATTTCTCTAAGTTAGAAGAAAAAGAAGGTATTGATATTAATAAAGTATTCATCATTACTACACTTGGTAAGATGATCTTTAATAAGATTTTACCTGAAGGATTCCCTTACTTAAATGAACCAACTATGAAGAACTTAACTGAATATACTCCAGCTAATTTCTTCTTACCAAGAACAGCAAATATTCCTGAAATCTTAAGACATACTCCAGTTTCTAAACCATTTGCTAAGAGCTTCTTATCAAAGATTATTGCTGAAGTATTTAAGAGATTCCAAATTGCTGAAACATCTAAGATGCTAGATAACCTAAAGGATTTAGGATTCAAATATTCTACAACTGCAGGTATTACAATCTCAGCAACAGATGTTAACGTTTATTCTAAGAAACAAGATGTTATTAGAGCTGCTGAAGCTAAGTGTGATAACATCAATAGTATGTTAGATTTTGGTGAATTAACAATTAAAGAAAAGAAAAAGCTTGTTCAAGAAACTTGGAATGAAGCTCTAGATAAGATCAAGAAAGGTCTAGAAGAAGAATTTGATATTGATAACCATATCTTTATCATGCAAGATTCTGGTGCCCGTGGATCTATTTCAAACTTCGCCCAATTAGCCGGAATGCGTGGATTAATGAACGACCCAACTGGTGGCGTTATCGAAGTGCCAGTAAAGGCAAACTTCTTCGAAGGTATTACCGTTCCAGAATTCTTCATTTCTACACATGGTGCTAGAAAGGGTTCTACAGATACTGCCTTAAAGACAGCTGAATCAGGTTACTTAACAAGACGTTTAGTTGACGTAAGCCAA
>JAILKD010000069.1 GCA_024694145.1 bacterium
TAAAGGATGAAATATTTAAATATGCCTCTTATGTATTTTATCCATTTAGAATGCTTACAGATAAAGAGATAGATTTAGCGTTCGCTATCACTATTCATAAATCACAAGGATCAGATTATAAAAGTATATTAGTAATACTACCTAATAAAAAAGGTCATCCTTTATTAAATAGACAAATATTATATACAGCTATTACTAGAACGAAAGGTAATACATATATATTAGCAACAAAAGAATCTTTAGATGAGGCTAAAGATAGAATTATAATTAGAGATACAAATATAAAATAATAAGTATGGGCTTTAGTTTTTCTAAAGCCTAAAATTTTTTTCTTGACTATAGTAATCATATAATGTAAAATACTTAATGGTACATTTTTTAGCAATTAATCTCCAATTGCCCTAAATTATAGTTCGAAAATAATCTAGGAGGAAATTAAACATGAATAAAACTTTCATGGCAAATAATCAAACAGTACAACATGATTGGTATGTTGTAGATGCTACAAACTTAACACTTGGTAGATTAGCTACTGTTGTAGCTTCACTATTAAGAGGTAAGCACAAGCCAACTTATACTCCACATGTAAATTGCGGAGACAATGTCATCATTATCAATGCTGACAAAATTAAATTAACTGGAAACAAGTGGGATGATAAATTATATCGTTACCACTCAGCTTATTCTGGAGGTCTTAGAACTTTAACTGCTAAAGAAGTTATGACTAAGTACCCAACTAGAATGGTTGAAGAAGCTGTATTTGGTATGTTACCTCATACAAAGCTTGGTGATCAAATGAGAAAGCAATTATATGTTTATGCAACAGCTGAACATCCACATGCTGCTCAAAAGCCAGTAGAATTTAAGGTAAAGGCATAATAGGAGGATATTGGAATGGCAAAGAAATTAGTTCAATACTTAGGTACAGGCCGTCGTAAGGCAGCAGTTGCTAGAGTTTACTTACGTCCAGGTAAGGGTAAGATCACAATCAATGGTCGTGATTTTGAGGATTATATTCCATCTGCAGCAACTCGTTTAGACGTTTTACAACCATTAGAATTAACTGAAAATACAGAGAAGTTCGATGTATTAGTAAATGTATTCGGTGGTGGTATGACTGGTCAAGCAGGAGCAATCCGTTTAGGTATTACTCGTGCATTAATGGAAGCTAACCCAGACTATCGTGCAGTATTAAAGCCAGCAGGCTTAGTTACTCGTGACCCTCGTTCTAAAGAACGTAAGAAGTATGGTCTTAAGAAAGCTAGACGTGCACCTCAATTCTCTAAGCGTTAATTGTTTGATTATTATAATTGCAAAGAAAAACGAAAAAGTCTCAAAATTTCTCGGTTTGAGGCTTTTTTTATTGCAATAAGATTTAATTAATTTTACGCTGTAGCCAACATACAGCCAACAAATAGGAAACAATGAAATGGATGACTTAGTATCAAATTAGTCATCCTTTCTTTTTCTTTGTAAGCTATGGTTTACCTACTGTGAAGCATGATTTTGGACTCCAAAATCGATGAAAGTAGAAAAAAATAAAAAAATTTTTTGAGACTTTTTTTCGTGAGTGGGCCACTTTGGGACAACTCCCTTATCCTGCTTCATAAAATATATAAGTTTTATATTAAAAATGTCAAAAAATGGCTCAACTAAGCCAAAATTGAGTCTATTGACATTAATTTCGGAACGATCTAAAATGCAGTTAGACTTAGATAGATTTCCGGAGATTTTATAAGTTTTGATTGGATGTGATAAGAAAGTGAGAATGCCCAATGGTAATGGCAGCGTGTATAAATTATCTGGCAATAGAAGAAAACCTTATGTTGTTCGTGTTACTTTAGGATGGGATATTTCATCATCAGGAAAGGCAGTTCAACGTAAAAAAATACTTGGATATTTTTCTGATAGGAAAGAGGCTATGGCCTATCTGTTGGAATACAATAGAACCCCTATGAATCTTTCAAATGCAAAATTAACGTTTAAAGAGGTTTATGATTTGTTGATGAAGGACAAGGAGATAAATATCTCAAAATCTAATTTAAACGGTTATAGAGCTGCTTACTTGGCAGTTCCATCCTTACATGGCTTATGTAT
>JAILKD010000084.1 GCA_024694145.1 bacterium
TTTTGAGTCGTATTCGTCTACCAGTTCCGACAACAAGGCAAATATTACCTTATTAATTTTAACATAGATTATATATAAAATCAATTTAACTATAAGAAAAAAACACGTTAAAAACGTGTCATTTTTTTTCTAAATATACAAATTCTAATTCGTCATCTATTTTTTTATATTTAAATATTTTATATCCTAGTTCTTGATACATATTAATATTTTCTATACTTCTTGTTGATGTGAATAATTCATATCTTTTATTTTGATATAATTCTTCTATAGCTTTTATTAATTCCTTGCCATAACCATTACCTCTATAGCTTTGATGAACCATTAACTTATTAATATGTAAAGTATTATTCTCAGTATATCCTCTAACTGATCCTATAATTTTATTATCTATTACCATCTTTAAAACAATACCTTTTTCATATTCTTTTTTTAAATCATCTAGAGTTTCAGTTAAAGGTTCTATATTCATATTATTAAACCTATTTGCTTCTGTTATATAAGCATAATGTTGTAAGTCTAAGATTTCTTTTAAATCGTTTAATGTAGCCTTTTCTATCATGATATCACCACTTATATTATATATTAAAAAAGTAGAGAATCAAACTCTACTTCTTAAATAATGATTTAAATTTCTCCCAAGGACTCTTCTTTTCCTTAGTATCTATATTTTGTAAGCTTTCGAATATTTTCTTTTCTTCAGGGCTGATATTTGTTGGTGTAACTAGGTTGATTTCAACTATTTGATCTCCTGTGCGTTTTGTTCTTGGATTTTGTACGCCTTTTCCTCTAAGTCTAAACTTAGTACCACTTTGTGTTCCTGCAGGAACTTTCAAAGATACATCACCATAAATAGTAGGTATAGCTAAGTTTGTTCCAAGTACAGCATCACTAAATGATATTGGTGCACTTAAAATGATAGTATCTCCATCACGTTTAAATACTTTATGTGGTTTAACTCTAAACCTGATATATAAATCGCCAGGTTCACCGCCAAGTTCTCCTGCGCCACCCTTGCCAGCTACTCTTATTTGCATACCAGTATCTACTCCAGCAGGGATTGTAACTTCAATGTTCTTATTCTTTGTAACTGAACCTTTTCCATTACATTTTTCACATTTCTTTTTAATTTCTTGACCACGTCCACCACATTTTGGACAAACTGTTCTACTTCTTGTCATACCGAATATTGTACGTTGCTCAATTGTAACATAACCACTTCCTTGACATTTAGAACATGTTTGAATATCACTTTTTGAGAATGCTCCAGAACCACCACATGCAGTACATGGTTCAGAAACATCAATATTAATAGTCTTTTTACAACCCAAAACAGCTTCTTCAAATTGAAGATCCATTAAACGTTCGATATCATCTCCACGTTTAACTCCGCCTCTGCTACGTTGTCCACCCATTCCTCCACCGAAGAAGTTAGCAAATATATCTCCTAAATCCTCAAAGCCGCCAAAGCCTCCAGCACCTCCACCAAAATTAGCTTGTGGGCCATCAAAACCATATTGGTCATACATTTGACGCTTTTGTGGATCAGATAGAGTTTCATATGCTTCATTAACTTCTTTAAATTTTTCTTCAGCGCCTGGTTCTTTACAAACATCTGGGTGATATTTTTTTGCTAAAGATCTATAGGCCTTTTTAATTTCATCATCTGTTGCATTTTTACTTACTCCAAGGACCTCATAATAATCCCTTTTATTAGCCATTTTTTACCACCACCTAAACTTTTATTACTTAATTACTAATTAGTTAATATCCTTATATTCAGCATCTACAGTTCCATCATCATTTGTTTTTGTGTTAGAATCTGTATTTTCTCCTTGATTAGCTTGACCTTGATTTTGTTGGTAAGCCTTAATAGCTACATTTTGAGCCTTCTTTTCAAGAGCTTCTTTCTTTTCTTTGATTAAATCTATATCATCTTTATCAATAGCTTCTTGTAATTCTTTAATACCAGCTTCACAATCAGCTTTTTCTTCTGGTGTAGCCTTATCTCCAAGATCTCTTAAAGCTTTTTCTACTTGGAAGATTAAGTTATTAGCATCATTTAATGTATCAGCTTTTTCCTTACGTTTGTTATCAGCATCAGCATTTTCTTCGGCTTCCTTAACCATCTTTTCAATTTCAGCATCAGATAATCCTGAACCACTTTGAATTGTGATATTTTGAGTCTTACCAGTACCTAAATCTTTTGCACTTACGTTAAAGATACCATTAGCATCAATATCGAATTTAACTTCAATTTGAGGTACTCCTCTTGGTGCTGGTGGAATATCTCCAAGTTGGAATCTTCCTAAAGTCTTGTTATCAGCAGCCATTGGACGTTCACCTTGTAGAACATGGATGTCTACAGCTGGTTGGTTATCAGCAGCTGTTGAGAAGATTTGTGATTTAGAAGTTGGAATAGTAGTATTACGTTCAATTAATTTAGTAAATACACCACCAAGTGTTTCAATACCAAGTGATAGAGGTGTAACATCTAGTAATAATACGTCTTTAACATCACCAGTTAATACACCACCTTGAATAGCTGCACCCATAGCAACTACTTCATCTGGGTTAACACTTCTATTTGGTTCTTTACCAAGTTCACGTTTAACTAATTCTTGAACTGCAGGAATACGAGTAGATCCGCCTACAAGTAATACTTGATTAATATCATTTGCAGTCATCTTAGCATCACTTAATGCACGTCTAACTGGAGTAACTGTTCTATCAACTAAGTCTCTAGTTAAATCATCAAATTTTGCTCTTGTTAATTCTTTTTCTAGGTTAAGTGGTCCACCATTAGAGAATGCGATGAATGGTAAGCTAATTGTAGTTGTAGTTGATGTTGATAATTTCTTCTTAGCATCTTCTGCAGCTTCTTTTAATCTACCCATAGCAATCTTATCATTAGTTAAATCAACTAGTGTTTCTTTCTTGAATTCAGAAGCTAACCAGTTAACAATCTTAGCATCGAAGTCATCTCCACCAAGCTTGTTATCACCAGCAGTTGAAATAACTTCAAATGTACCATCAGCAAGTGATAGAATAGATACATCGAATGTACCACCACCAAGGTCAAATACTAATACTGTTTGTTCTTTATCAGTCTTATCAATACCATAAGCAAGTGCTGCTGCTGTTGGTTCGTTTATAATACGTAATACTTCAAGTCCTGCAATCTTACCTGCATCTTTAGTTGCTTGTCTTTGAGCATCATTGAAGTATGCTGGTACAGTGATTACTGCTTGAGTTACTTTTTGTCCTAAATAGTTTTCAGCTGTTTTCTTTAAGTTTTGTAGAATCATAGCTGAAATTTCTTGTGGAGTATATTTCTTACCATTTACATCTACTTTGTAAGATTCTCCCATATGACGTTTAATTGATGAAATTGTATTTGGGTTAGCTGCTGCTTGACGCTTTGCAACATCACCTACTTGAATTTCATCACCCTTAAATGCTACTACAGATGGAGTAGTTCTTCCACCATCAGCATTAACGATTACTTTTGCTTCTCCGCCTTCCATTACTGAAACGCATGAATTTGTTGTTCCTAAATCAATACCTATTACTTTACTCATAATTATTCACTCCTTTATTTATTTACTTTAACCATTGCTGGTTTAATTATCCTATCTTTGTATTTATATCCTTTTTGTACTACTTCAGTGATTATATTTGATTCAATTCCTTCAACTTCAGTAGTTTCAATGGCATGATGGATATTTGGATCAAAAGCCATTCCTTTTTCTACTTTTATTTCTTCTAACCCATCTTGATATAATCTATCAAATAATTGGTTATTAATCATTTTAAAGCCTATTAAGAAGTTCTTTAGCATTTGATCTTCTGTCTCCATATTTACGCATTTATCTAAATTAGCAAGTATAGAAACTAAATCATTAACTAAATCACAGCTTGCATACTTTCTATCTTTAACACGTTCTTCATTCATTCTACGTTTAAAGTTTTCAAGTTCTGCAGCATTTCTAAGTAATTTATCTTTAAGTTCAGCATTCTTTGCTTCTAAAGCTTCAATTTTTTCTTTTGTTTTGTTTTTCTTTTCTTTTTTGAATTCAGCTTTAGTCTCTTCTTTAGCCTCATCAACTATTTCAGGATTTTCTTCTTTAATAGTTTCTTCAGTAATATTTTCTTTCTCTTCCACATTCTCACCTACTTTTTATACAGTTTAGTCATATTCCCTGCAATATATTCAACTAGAGGAATTACTTTCTTATATTCCATTCTCGTTGGACCTATTACAGCAATAGTACCAACCTTTTCATCATCAATCTTATATGGAACGGAAATGATTGTACAATCATCCATAGCTAGAATGTTATTTTCACTACCAATTCTAACTGTTAGACCATTTGTATTACCTACAAGCTTCATTACCTCGCCCTCTTCGAAGGCTTCCATAAACTTCTTTAATTTATTAACATCATTAAATTCAGGTTGACCAAATACATTTGACATTCCTGATAAATAATAATTATCTTTGTAGAACTTAGAGAATGCATTAACGAAAGTATTTAACAGTTGATCATGATAATCCATTAAATCTTTTACTTGAAGTCTTGCGAATTCATCATTTAATATCTTTTCAACATCAACAAGTGGTTTGTTTCTTAATACTTCATCTAAAACTTTTACAACTTGTTTTAAATCATCTGATTTTAATCCATTTGGAATTTTAATCATTTGATTTGATACATGGCCCTGATTTGTAACAATTAATATTACAGCTTCAGACTCATTAACTGGAATAAAATCCATTTTCTTAACAAGTTCACTTCTATAATCAGCACCAAGTGCCATAGATGTGTAATTTGTTAATTTGCTTAACAAATTCATAGCTTCTTTAATTGCTTCTTCCTTCATTAAATTATGTTCTTGGAAGATTTGATCAATTAAAGGGAAATCAGAAACTACTTCACTATCTCTAGTTACTAGGTTTTCAACATAATACTTATAACCAAAGCTTGTTGGAACTCTACCACTAGATGTATGAGGTTTTTCAATTAATCCTAATTGTTCAAGGGTTGCCATTTCTGCACGAAGTGTTGCACTCGAAAAGTTTAAATATGGTTTAGCCATTAAATCAAATGATGCAACAGGTTCAGCTGTATTTACATATTCTTCAACAATTGCTTTTAATATTAGTTTTTGTCTATTTGTAAGCATGGAATCACCTCTTTAGCAGTCTTTTCCTTTCATTGCCAAAATTATTATATAACAGACATTTAGCACTGTCAATACTTTATTGCTAATTTTTGAAAAAATTATTTTTAAAAGGATTATTATATTATAAATATAAAATATATGTTATTATAAATATAGGTGATATATTATGAACTATCCTAACAAAAAAACAACCTCAAATACATTAAACAAAATTAATACAAATAAGAATCGTGGAATGTCTTTAGAGGAAGATATTAACGAAACAAATGCATATTATTTAAGTCATGATATAGCTAACATTCATAAAAAGCCTACACCTATACAGGTTGTCGATGTATCTTATCCATCAAGAGATAAATGTATGATCACAAAAGCTTTTTATAAGATTCCTTCTACTACTGACTATAATGGTATATATAAAGGAAAATATATCGATTTTGAAGCTAAAGAAACTATTTCAAAAACTTCTTTTCCTTTAAGAAATATTCATGATCATCAAATTGAACATTTAAAAAGTATAGTTAGGCATGGTGGAATAGGGTTTTTAATTATTTCCTTTAAAGAATACGGGGAATGTTTTTTAGTTATGTTAGATTTTGTTTTAAAGTATATAGACGGACCTACAAAATCTATTCCATATAAAGATTTAAAGGAAAATTGTCCAATCATAAAATACAATTATATGCCTAGATTAGACTATTTATCGGTACTTGACGGTATACTATAGGTAAATTTTTAAAAAAACTATTGACAATCAACAAAAAATATTGTATTATATGTGTACAAAGATGAGATCGCCAGTCCATCTTTCGGTATAAAAGTCTTCAACTATGGCTCTAAAAGCGACCTGCTCGAGCGTTGGAGGCTTTTTTATTTGATAAAAGGAGAATTATTATGGAAAAAATATTATTTATTAACTCATGTTACAACTATGAAAAATCAAGAACATTATATCTTTCAAATAAAATTTTTGAAAAGTTTGATATAGATAGTAATTTTGATTTTGAAGAAATAAAATTAAAAGATATGCATCTTCTTCCTCTATCAGAAGAAAAGCTTAATATAAGATTCGATAAAACAAATAAACACTTATTTGATATGGATATGCTTACTTATTCAAAGAAATTACTAAGTGCTGATATTGTTGTTATAGCAGCTCCATTATATGATTATTCATATCCATCAATTTTAAAATTATTTATAGAAAACGTTAGTATGCCAAATCTAATGTATACATATTCAAAAGATGGATACGAAGGTTTTGCTAGAGGTAGAAAGTTTATTTATATAACTACTCGTGGAGCAGACCTACCTGATAGTGAAGATTTTGGATATTTAAATTTAGATAGAATGTTTAAACTATTTGGATTTAAAGAATCACAAATAATTAGTTTTGGTGGAACTGATTTATGTGAAGATCCATATAAAGAAATAGATAAATTGGTTGGAACAATTAAAAATCCATTTTAAATTAAAAATAAAAGGATAGACAATTGAAGTGATATATTAAAAGTAGACAACCCTAAAAAGGGATGCCTACTTTTTTTGTTGTATAATGTTTAATAAGGAGAAATAATTATGAGAGAAAAAAATGTAACTAAGAATATAATGCGAACACCAGAAGAAAAAGAAAAA
>JAILKD010000085.1 GCA_024694145.1 bacterium
TCTTCTTTTTGAAATAGAAGTATTTTTTTAAATTCTATATCATTATTAAGCAAAATTTTTATTACTTTATTATCATATAAAAATGTTGTTTTATAGTTTTTTTTCTGATAAATCTTAACATTTTGCTTATTATTTATAATGTTTTCAAGTAAAAGAGAACTAATTCTTCTTGAGACTGTAAGATTTTTTATTTTTGTTAAAATTGATAAGTTTTTTCTATCAATCCATATTTTATCAGCTAAAAAGTCGTATAATAACTCAGTTTCTTCATATTTTAGTGTTATATAATCGCACTTCATTTTATCACTCTCCATTACTATATATACGTTTAAAAATCTTATTTTTCGCTAAAAAATTAAAAAAATTTAAATATTATGCTTGACATAATACTATGCGAGGCGTAATATTATATGTGTGGAGGTATTAAAATGAACGTACAATTAAAAAGAGGGTTAATCGATGTATGTGTATTAGCCGCGCTCAGGAGTGAAGATTCGTACGGGTATAAAATAATATCTGATCTAGACAGTGTTATAAAGCTTAGTGAATCAACGCTATATCCGGTCTTGAAACGACTTGAAGGGCAAAACTATTTAAAGACATATACAAAAGATTTTAACGGAAGACTTAGAAAGTATTATCAAATAACAGAATCTGGTAAGAAAAGAATTATTGAATTTATGGTCGAATGGGAAGAAATGGAAAGAGTATTGAACTTTATATCTCATAAGGGAGGAACGAGATAATGAATAAGAAAGAGTTTATTAATGAATTAGAATCAAGAATTAGAAAATATCCTGATTATAAAGAAATAATTGATTACTATAATGAAGTAATCCAAGATAAAATTGATATGAATTATATGACTGAAGATGAAGCAGTTGCTTCACTTGGAAGTTTGGATGAAATTTGTAGAAACATAGAAGAACAAAGAGCTCAAGTTAGAGATGAAGAAATCAAAGAAGTAAAGGCCTCTATTAATACTAACTCTGAAAATAAAAAGGTTGAAGAACCAAAGGAGACAACAAAAAGAGTTAGTGGCGGTAAGAGATTTGTTTATGTAATATGGACAATTGCTACTGTAATATTCTGCATAGCTTCAATTTCAGTTATGATTGCTGCTATAACATTCTTGATTAGTACAATAGTAATTATGGCTTCATCAGCAACAACACTTACAATTAGTACTTCAATGGCAATGTTTATATTTGGAATAGGATTATTCTTATTTGGTATTTCAATTATTGGTGTACACTATTCAAAGGTATTAGTTAGATTCATATTTACTCATCGCCCTAGATGGAATAAAAATGTAAGAAAGGGCTTAGTTGGTGAATAATATGGGAAAAGGAACAGGTGTAGTTTTATTTGGAATAGCCCTATCTATTGCTGGTGCAGTTATAGCTGGTGTTAATGCAAGAGGTGCATATAATGCATTTAAAGAGATAGAGGATTCTGCGAATGTTGAAACTGGTCATATTGATCTAACTGATAATAAAAAAATAAGTGTAGAACTTGATAGTGGAACACTTAATATTCATCACTCAACAACAACTTCTTATGTAGATTATTCAGTATTAAAATATTTTACTGTAGAATACGATAAAGAAAGTAATGAAGTTGAAATGAAAGTAAAACCTAAGTATAGAATTATTTCATGGCTTCCATTTATAGGTACATTAAATAAAAATACTTCTAAAGTTGATGTATACTTAACTGATCAAGATTATGATGCATTTTTTGATTTAAATGCCGGATCATTTAACATAAACGATGACTTTAATTTCTCTAGTTTAACTGTAGAAGTAAGTGCCGGAGAATTTAATTGTAATGGTAATTTAAATGTTAGTGGAGATACTACACTTAAGGTAAGTGCCGGAGAATTAAATTTAAATGGTAATCTAACAGGAACAAAAAATGCACAATTAAAAGTAAGTGCCGGAGATTTAAAAGTTAAATACGTTGAAGCTGAAACTGTTAATGTAAAAATTAGTGCTGGTGATATAAATGCTAAAGTTAAATCAGATAATATTACATTTGGTATTAGCGCTGGAGACTTAGATATGGATATCGTTGGTAAAAAAGAAGATTACACTATTAATATTAAGAAATCTGCAGGTTCATGTAATATTAAGAGTAGTGATGGTGGCAAAAAGAAATTAGACGGGAAAATAAGTGCCGGTAAAGCCACAATAGATTTTGTTGAGGAATAATAAATGGTTTTAGCCATTGTATTAATCACAACAATTGTTTCGAAACATCTTAAGAAAAAGAAGAAGGAAACTATCGTTTAGTTTCCTTTTTCATTATATGAAAGCGTATCAAAATACTTTACTTAGTAAACTTTATTTAGTATACTAATTAGGGTGGTGATTTAATGAGTGACAAGAATGAAGTTAAAGATTTCTTAGATTTAATTAGATTAGCTAATCATAAGATTAATCTACCATGTTCAATCGAAGTATTTTTACTATTAGAAATCAAATATCATAAAAACATAACGGCAAGTATAATTGCAAATAAATATCATGTTACTATTCCAGCAATCATGCATAAGCTTGATGCTTTAATTAATAACGATTATTTAATTAAGAGTGTTGATGAATTTGACAAAAGAAAAAAGTATTATTCACTTACACCAAAAGCAAATATGCTTTTAGATGATAACAAAAAAATAATTGATGAAAAAATCAATAATTTATTTAATTATCTAGCAAGTGATAAAGATGAATTAATAAGAATTCTAAAGAAGATTTGTGAAATGGAGGAAGTATAGATGTTTAAGTTTTTAAAATATTTAAAGCCTTACTGGTTTTTAGTATTATTAACAATAATATTTGTTATATTAGAAGCTCAGTTTGAACTTAAATTACCTGAATATATTAGTCAAGTAATGTATTCTGTAATGGGTTATGAAACTGATCCTGCTGGAAACAAAGTAATGGCATTAAGTTTATTAATACCTATAATGATTTTAATATCTGTTGGAGCATGTGTTAGTGCAATACTTTCTGCCTTCTTCAGTGCAAAAGCTGGTGCAGGCATGGCTCGTGATATGAGAAAGAAAGTATTTGATAAGGTTCAAGGATTTTCAATGGAAGAAATTGAACACTTCTCAACAGGTAGTTTAATCACAAGAAGTACTAATGATATTAACCAAGTACAAATGACTGTAATTATGGCACTTAAATTCTTAATAAAATGTCCAGCTATGGCCATTACCGCGATTATTAAGGTTGTTAGAATAAGCCCTACAATTAGTGGTGTAATTGGTATTGGTGTATTAGTTTTAATTGGTTCAATTATTATAATATTTGCAATAGTTATTCCACGTTTTAAAGTATTACAAAAGTGTACTGATAACTTTAATAAGATGGGTAGAGAAGAGTTAACAGGTATTAGAGTTATTAGAGCTTATAATGCAGAAGATTATGAAAAGAATAAATATGAAGAAGTAAATGATAAGAACTATAACAATATGAAAGCTATTGACTATACAATGGGTATAGTTAATCCACTTTTAACTATTTTAATGAATGGTTTAATTGTTGTTATTATGTTAGTAGCTGCAGCATTAATTAAAGATATGAAATTTACTGATGCAGCTAAGTTATCTGAATTCTTTGGTTATACAATGCATATTGTTATGAGTTTTATGTTCTTAACAGTTGTATTTATATTAATACCTAGAGGTGCTGTAAGTGCTAAACGTATTAATGAAGTATTAGATACAAAAACAAAAATTGTTGATAAAGATGAAACTATTAATCCTGAAAAACTAGGAACAATAGAATTTGATGATGTTAGTTTTATGTATCCTGATGGAAGTGATTATGTTATATCTAATATAAGCTTTAAAGCAAATAAAGGTGAAACAGTTGCTTTAATAGGTTCAACAGGTTGCGGCAAATCAACAGTAGTTAATCTTATTCCTAGATTCTATGATGTAAGTAGTGGTAAAGTTTTAGTTGATGGAGTTGATGTTAGAGACTTTAGTCAATATGAACTTAGAGATAGAATTGGTTTTATTCCACAAAAGGGTGTTTTATTTAGTGGTTCAATTAAAGAAAACATTGATTTTGCAGGGAAAAATGTTAGTGATGAAGTAATAGAAAAAAGTGCAAAAATCGCTCAAGCTAGCGAATTTATAGAAGCTAAAGATGAAAAATATAATTATAGAATTAGCCAAGGAGGGCAAAACGTTAGTGGTGGTCAAAAGCAAAGACTTGCAATAGCAAGAGCACTTGCTAAAGAAAGTGAAATATACATTTTTGATGATACATTTAGTGCTCTAGATTTTAAAACAGATAAAAAGTTAAGAAAAGCATTAAAAAGTGAAATGAAAGGTGCAACATGCCTAATAGTAGCACAAAGAATTGGTACTATTATGGATGCAGATAAAATAATAGTTTTAGATGAAGGTAAAATTGTTGGAATGGGTAAACATAAAGAATTATTAAAGAGTTGTGATGTTTATAAGGAAATTGCCTTATCACAATTAAGTGAGGAGGAGATCAACAATGCCGCCTAGAATGGGTAATGGAGAAAGACCTAAAAATAAGAATGTATTTAAAAATTTAGGTCATGTTTTAAAACCTTTCAAACTATATTTTATTCTAACTATTATTTGTATACTTTTATCTGTTGTAACTGCTATATTAGCTCCAAGACTTACTAGTGAGCTAACTAGTGGTGTAATCAATAATGGAGCTGTATTTATTGCAAAAAAGAATGCAGGACTTGATGTAGCATTTAATGATAGATTATCATTTAAATTATTAACATTTAATATTGATGTAACTATATTTAATTTAGGTATGTCAATTATCATTATTTATCTTGTTGGTTTAGTATTTGGTTATTTTGCAGAAATATTCTTTGTTGTAAAAATAACTGATAAAATGGGTAAAGATATTAGAACTGATATTAATAATAAAATACATAGATTACCACTTAGCTATTTTGATAGTAATCCTTATGGTGATACTTTAAGTAGAATTACAAATGATGTTGATACATTATGTCAAGCTTTCCAACAATCAGGTACAACTCTACTTCAAAGTTTATTCCAAATTGTTGGACTTCCTATTGTAATGTTTATTGTTGATTGGAGATTAACATTAGTTTGCTTCATATCAATTCCAGCAAGCTTAATCATCTTAATGCTTATTATGAAGATTAGTAGAAAATACTTTATGGGTCAACAAATTAAGCTTGGTATAGTTAATGGATATATTGAAGAAATGTATGCTGGACAAACTGTTGTTAAAGCATTTAATGCTGAAGAAAGAACTAAAAAACAATTCGGTAATCTTAATGAAGCATTATATAAAGATAACTGGAAAGCCCAGTTCTTAAGCGGTATAATGATGCCTTTAATGGTATTTGTAGCAAATATTGTTTATGCTTTAGTACTATTTGTTGGTGGAACAATTGCAAAAGGACTACCTGGTGCAGAAGGGGTTGCATTCTTATCAATAATTATCACATTTGTTATTTATTCAAGAATGTTTAATAACCAGTTTTCACGTATAGGTCAAGTGTCTGGCCAATTACTAATGGCTGGTGCTGCAGCTGAAAGAATATTTGAATTGTTAGATGAAAAAGAAATGACTGATGAATCTAATAAGACTTTAACTTTAAATAATGTTAAAGGTGATATTAAATTTGATCATGTAACATTTGGATATAATCCAGATAAGATAATTATTAATGATTTTAGTGCTGATATAAAGGCAGGAAGCAAGATTGCTATTGTAGGTCCTACAGGTGCTGGTAAGACTACTCTAGTTAACTTATTAATGAGATTCTATGATATAAATAGTGGTCATATTTATATTGATGGAATTGATATTAATAATGTAAAAAGAGAAGAGGTACACAAAGTATTTTCGATGGTTTTACAAGAAACTTGGTTATTCGAAGGTACAGTTAGAGACAACTTATGCTTTGGGCGTGATGATGTAGTTAGTGATGAAGAGTTAATTGAAAAGTCAACTGAAGCACATATATATCACTACATTTCAACAATGTCTAAAGGCTTTGATACAGTATTAGATGAATCAACTACTATATCACAAGGCCAAAAGCAATTATTCACAATTGCAAGAGCAATGATTGAAAATTCACCTTTGATTATTCTTGATGAAGCAACATCTAATATTGATACTCGTACTGAAGTATTAATCCAAAAGGCTATGGATAAACTTACAAAAGGTAGAACAAGTTTTGTTATAGCACATAGACTTCAAACAATTAAAGATGCTGATTTAATTTTAGTAATGAATAAAGGTAATATTGTTGAACAAGGTAGACATGAAGAATTACTAGAAAAGAAAGGCTTCTACGCAGATTTATATTATTCACAATTTGAAGATTAATATCTAAAGACTCACTCGAAAGGGTGAGTTTTTATTATAGTTTTATACATTTGTGGCTAAAATGTATCATAAGTCAGTGAAAAAAGTAAATTAATTGTTACTTTTCTATTGAATATATATAAATATATATTATATAATGTAGGTGATTTTTGAAAAAATATATTTTTAAAATTAATTTTAAAAAAGGAAAAAAACGATATGAAAACAAAACTTATTAAATTCAAATTAAAGAATTTGATATTTGCATTGATATTTATGGTGCTAGCACTAATATTATCAGCAGTATCTAAATCTTTTAAACCATTTAATGGACTTGATAACAAACTAACAGATAGTGCATTTCAACGTAAAAGAAGTGCAGATAAAGAAATATGGATTGTTGGTATAGATGAAGAAACCATTGAAAAATATGATGCATATAATCCAAAAGAATATAGGGAATATTTTGCAGAAATATTAAATATGTGGAATGAAAATAGCTTTACTCCTAGCGCTATAGGTTTTGATATTATATTCAATAAAACTTATGACTGTGATGAAGTTGATCTAAAATTAAAAGATGCACTTAGAAAGCATAATGTAGTTTTAGGTGTAAATGGTATGGCTAGAAATGCTGCTCCATATGGATTGTCAAATACTATTTATGAAGGAACTAAAACTATAGGATTTGTTGATGCAGTTACTGATAGTGATGAAGCAATAAGAAGAGCATATCTAAAAGGAGATAATTATGATAGCTTAGCTTATTCACTTTATTCAATGTATCAAACAAATTCTGGAAATGAAGTTAAAGACTATAAAAATAAAAAAGCATATTACTTTAATTATTATGCTTCTCCAGAATTAAATTATACACCTGATGGTAAAGTAGCAAACGTTATGTCAGGATTTAATTATATTTCTTTAGCTGATTTAATAGACGATGTAAAAAACGGATATAATCAAAGAATTAGAAGTAATGATGCAATTATTTTATTTGGTTCTTATGCAAGTGCAGTAGACACAGGTTTGTCAAACGATATATATAATTCTCCAATAGGTGAGATGTTTGGAATAGAAGTACAATGTAATGTAATTCAATCATTAATGCATGATGATTTGTACTTACCAATTAGTACTGCAGGCTATACATTAATTAACATGCTTGTTATTTTAGTAGTTGTATTATTAATGGTAAGCTTAGCATTCTATTTAGGAATTGTAGCTTTCGTATTAAGCATTGGAATAGAATTCTTAATAATGATTATTTCACATTCAGCTGGTAAATATTATTTTATAAGCATGCCAGTATTCTTATTAGTACTTGCTTTCATAATTATGATTACACTTCATTACTACAATGAATATATACATAAAAAAGAAGTTATAGGTACATTTAAACGTTATATTTCACCAGATGTTGCAGAACAACTTGTAGATAAAAATGAAGATGCAATGGCTTTAGGTGGTAGAAAAAGAAATGTTGCTTGTCTATTTGTAGATATTAGAGGATTTACAAAGATGAGTGAGGAATTAACTCCAGAAGAAGTTGTTGATATTTTAAATGGATACTTAGAGATGGCAACAAATCAAGTATTTAGATTTGGTGGAATGGTTGATAAATTTATTGGAGACTGTGTAATGGCAATATTCAACGCTCCAGTAGATCTTGATGATTATATTTATAAAGCAGTATGTGCTGCATACGGAATTGTTAAAGAAGGACAAAAAATATGCGATGCAGTTATGGAAAAATATCATAAGAAGTTAGAATTTGGTGTTGGTGTTCACTATGGTGATGCTGTAATTGGTAATATTGGTAGTAAAACTAGAATGGATTTTACAGCTATAGGAGACACAGTAAATACAGCAAGTAGAATTGAAGCAAGTGCTGGTGGTAGCCAAGTATTAATTTCAAGTTATGTTTATGAAGTATTAAAGGATCGAATTAAAGTTACTGATGCAGGAGATAGAATGTTTAAAAATAAAAAAGAACCTATTAAATGTTATGAAGTAATTGAAATAGAAGGATATAAAGGGGAGGAATAGTTATGTTAAAAAAGAACCTATTTAAGAGTTTAATAACCTCTATAATTTTAGTGTTTGCTGTTATATTCTTAGTTTCATGTGGTAAAAAGAGTACACCTACAACTAAACCAGATGATACTACCAATAACAATGGTGGAGGAAACAACAATAATCAATTCCTAAGTACTGCTAGAAGTATAAAAGTAGTACAAGTTGATGGGGGCGCAACTGTTACTGATTCAAAAACAACAACAAATTGTTTTAAGGGTATGAATCTTTATGATGGTGATACACTTACAGTAAATGCTGATTCAACTTTAGTAATTAAATTTGATGATGATAAATATGTTTATCTTGGAGAAAAAACAATAATAAACATAAAAAGTGAAGGAAAAGATAAATATAAAACAAATGTTTATGTTACTCAAGGTGTAGTTTTAGCTGAAATTCAAAAGAAATTAGATGAGGATGAAGAATTCTTCTTATCAAGTAATAACTCAGTTATGGCTGTTCGTGGTACTATATTTGGACTTAATGTAGAAAATAAAGGAGAAAATTTAGTTCAAACATATTCAGTATATAAAGGCGTTACTGAATTATACGTATTTGATAAGCTAAATGATAAATTAATTAGCGGAAAGATTAGTGATATTTCTGATGCTAAATATGAATTAATTATTCCTAAATCTCATATTATTGATGAGACTGAAATAAATAATGCAGTTGGAGAGTGGTTAGATAAAGGTGCATCAACATTTGATGATGCAAATGATGCTAATGATAAATTAGATGAAGTAGCTATTACAGTATCTAAACCAACAAAAGCAGATTTTGAAAAGGTAATTAATGTAGTAGAAACTGATGTTAATTATTCAGATATTGAATATACTTCTAAAGGTTTCTTTGGAGAATATGATGGAGCTGCTCATATGGTAGAAATTACTCCAACAACTGAAGGAGCAACAGTAAGCTATTCACTAGATGGAATAAATTATCAAGCAGAAAATGATTTTGAATTCTATTCACCAGGCAGCTATAGAGTTTACTACAAAATTGAATGTGAAGGTTATGATACAAAAGAAGATTTTGAAGTAATCTATATTACAAGACCTAATATAGCTATTGAAAGTGATTATCTAGATTATGATAGTACTGCAAAAATGTCTATTCTTGACATTTCAACATTAAGTAGTACTGATTTTAATAGATTTAATGGTGTAGCAGTAAATAAAGTATTTTCAAATCAAAAGTTCTATATTAACGGAACTGAAGTAGTAGCAAACAATATAACAGTTAATTATAGTAAATTAATTGATGGTTATATTGAGCTTGTTGATGGAATAAATACTTTAAATGTAAGTTTTGAGTTTGATACTTATACACTAAATGTTGATGTTTATTTCTTATATAGTGAGACTAGAGATGATTCTGGTTACGCAATTGGAATTTCTGATACAACAAATATTACTGAATTAAGCAATAACGTTTATAATGTTAGCCCAGATGCTACTTATTTAACAGGTGAAGGAGTTGGAGCTTATAGATTTGAAGGTAATGGTTTATTACAAGCATTTGGTCTGGATGTTCTTGATTTAACTACAATGTATATTAATTATCCTAAAGATGTAATTGATACTGATATAGCAAATTATGATGCAACTAGTACCAATGATAGTGGTAGTGATGTAAGATTATTAGAAGATGCTGCATATAAATTTGTAGAGATTAATTTCTTAGTATTCCCTAATGCGACTACAAAAGGATTTAATGAATCAATATTTATTCATGTTTCAAATACAATTCCTGATGTATATCCATCGTATAGCATTAATAAAACAAGTTATGCTTATAGCCCAACTAAAAATCCAAATGGTGCTAAGATGGACTTTATTACAGTTTCAGGAGTTGAGACTGTTAAGTATTCACTTGATGGAACAAACTTCCAAGATGAGTTATATATAATTGAAGCTGGAGTTCATAAAGTTTACTATGAAATTGTGGCTAGCCCTAACTCAAATGACTTTAATGTTATAGATTATGAATTTATAAATGTTACTGTTGGAGAAGGAGAAATTACATTTGATAATAAGATGTTTATAACTAGTCCAGTTCATATATTATCTAATGATAACGGAAATAATATTCACTGGAATGTTGGTTCAACTGAATTTGTAACATATGAAGGAAATGTTGAATCACAAGATGGAAGAGTTATTACTTCCCTTATGGATGCTTATACTGTTTATTCAAATATGATTAAAAATTCAGTGTTCTATGATTCAATTACTAAAGAAGTGCTTGATGCAACTGTAACAGTTACACCTAAAAAAGATAATAGTGCTAACTTCAACTACACAGTAGAAGTAGAAGGATATGATACTTTAAGTGGAACAGTTAGATTTGAAAATTCAGAACTTGGAGAATTAAGCAACTTAAATGAAAGCCAACCTGAATCTGATTATTTCACAGTTACACTTCCAGATGATTATAGCATTAGCTTAAGTGAAATACCTCAAGCTATTCCATCAAGAATTAGTTCAACTTTGGAAAATGAATTTATAAATTATCAAACTTATTATTCAATAGATGGTGGTAAAACTTGGTCAACTGTAGCACCTAAGATTACTAATGCTGGAGAATATGATGCTTATATTTTATATTGTTTTGTAGATAATGGTAATGATGCAACAACATTAGTAGATGGAGAAATTACAAGTATTAAACATAGTAGTTTAGCTGCTAATGGAAACTTTATTATTGATATAGAACATATCATTGTTACTGAGTAAGGAGGCAAATTATGAAAAAGAAAATATTATTAACTTTAGCAATGGTTGCCACTTTTACTATGGCAGCATGTGGAAATAAAGCAATTGAACCAACTACAACAACAGATAATACAACAACTACAAATGATGTTGTAGTAGTAGATGAACATGATAGAGGACAATTAGATAATTCTATTCCTAATATTGAATTACCAGATGTTTTATTCAATAACAATGGTAATAATAATGAAAAACCAGATGATGTTGAACAAACATTAGATGTTTCAGATGAATCTATATCACTAGGTAATGGCGATTATGTAGAAACTAATGCTGGATCTGGTCAATCAGAAATGATTGGAAATGAAAGATTCTTAACAGCAACAGTAAATATCGGTTATGATTTTGAAGGTTGGTGGTTAGGGGATAAATTATTATCATTACAATTACAATATAAATGTAATGAAGGTGAAAATGGTGTTGAAGCAAAATTTAGCATAAAAGAAGCATTTAAACCATTTGAATTTACTTCAGATGATGTTAATTGTACTATTACAGGTTTAAAAGAAGATTATCCTAAAGAGTTAGTTATTCCTGAAGGAGTAACTAGTATTGCTGATAAAGCTTTTTATAAGTCTAATATAGTAGTTTTAACATTACCTTCATCCTTAAAAGAAATAGGTGATGAGGCATTTAAAAATACATTATTGAATTCATTGACTATAAATAATATAGATTTAACTTTAGGTGAAAATATCGCAGAAGAATCAAATTTATATGAAGTGTTTGTGCCTGATAAAACAGCTAATTTAGATAGTCTATGCTCTGCATTTGGAGTTGATCCAGATAGACTTTGGCTTAGAAATATTGAAGAAGGTCCAAGTGATTTAATAGTTGTTGGTGATTATTCATTCTACTACGATACTGATTATGAGGAATGGTTTTTAGATAAATATGTAGGTGATGAAAAAGATGTAGTATTACCTAGCGCTACAACAGAAATACCAAGTTATTGTGTTGGATATTATGCTTTTTCAAATTCTGATACAGATACTGGTTTACCTATTGAATCCATAACTTTTTCAGATGCTGTAACAGGAATTGATTATGGTGCATTTTATAATTGCGATGATTTAAAAGAAGTTGTAATATCTGATAGTGTGACTTATATTGGCTCTTATGCTTTTTATGGTTGTGATTCTTTAGAAAAAGTTACAATTGGTAATAGTGTTGAAGAAATATGTAGTGATGCATTCGGATATACAAATATAAAAAATATAATTATACCTGATAGTGTTACTGATATATATGAAGATTCATTTGAATATTGTGAGAATTTGTTACAAGTTACTCTTGGAAAAAAGGTAGATAATATAAATGACGATGCATTCTATGGATGCTATAATATGAAAACATTATATAACTATTCAGAATTAGATATAGAAAAAGGAAGTTCTGATTATGGTTATGTAGGTTATTATGTAGCTAATATTATTACTAGTGAAAATGAACAAGAACTAGATGAAGACAAAAAAGATTTCATTTGGCATATTGATGAAAATACCGTAATTATTGATGCATATTTAGGAAATAGTAAGGATGTTGTAATTCCTACATTTGAATATAAAGATGATGAAGGAAAACATTATTATGATATTGTACTAGGCAGCAATTTATTTAATGATAATAAAATACTTGAAACTATTACTTTAAATGAATATATAACTGAAATAGGATATCATACATTCTATTCATGTAGTAATTTAAAGAGTATCAATACTCTTAATGTAGATGAAATTGGTGAAGAAGCATTCAGTTATTGCAAAAATTTAGAAATAGCAACATTAACAAATGTAACAGAAATAGGTTATAAGGCATTTTATGATTGCGAAAAATTAACAACAGTTGTATCTCCAAAACTTGAAGAAATTGGTTCTCATGCATTCTATATATGCTATAAATTAGAATCAATTGATACAACTAATGTTTTAACAATCAGTCCTAGTACATTCTATCAATGTTATAATCTAAAAAATATTGATTTAACAAATGTTACAAGCGTTGGCTCATACGCATTTATTGAATGTAGAAGTTTAGAAAATGCAATAATGAGTAATGTTACAAGTATTGGTTCTTATGCATTTAGTAAGTGTTATGCATTAAGAAATGTTACTTTCCCTAAGGTAACTTCTATCGAAGGATATGCATTTGAAAAATGCTATAGCATTATACAAATTACAATTCCTTCAACTATGACATCTAGTGGATTAGAAGAAAATGCATTTATATATTGCTTAAACTTAGCAGAAGTAATTAATGAATCAACTGCATTTACTATTGGTGCAACACAAGTTGGTCCTAATTACAGCTATATTACAAATTATTCAAGACATGTAATTAATCCAAGTGATGAGAATAAAACATCTATAATTACATATGATACCGTAAATAACATGATTTATTATGAAGACCCATGGAGTTATAACAATAGAGGAAAAGTATTTGCAGGAGTTATTGATAGAACTGCTAAAAAGGTAGTAATTCCAAGTGGATTTGATACTATTATGCGTGGTTCATTATGTGGATGCAATATGGAAGAATTAGAAATTAATACTGATTCTTTCAATAAGCATTTAGGATATTATTATGGTTTAGAAGAATCTTATAATTATTATGGTTTTGAAGGGGATTATTCTTCAAATGATCAAAGAGTTCCAAAGAGTTTAAAAGTTATAAGACTTGGTAGTGAAATGACTGCATTACCAAAGAATGCATTCTATAGATGTAATTCAATAGAAGATATATATTTTAATAGCGGTTTAGAAATTGGTGAAGATGCATTTAAAGAAATTAGCATCAAAAATGTTTATGTAGCTTTAAGTGATTGGTGCAATATGGATTTTGCTAATGATGATGCCACTCCAATAAATAAATCTAATAAGAATGTTAATATTTATTTCAAAAATGGTGAAGATTATGAAGAATTAGATGTTATAGAAATTCCTGAAACTATTGCTGGAATCAATAATAAACTATTTAATTATATGAAGATGACAAAGGTAATATTACATAGTGATATTACAATTATAGGTGAATATGCTTTCTGTGGTTGTACAAATCTAAAAGAAATAAATATTCCTGATTCTGTCACTTATATTGGGTCATATGCATTTAGCATGACAAAAATAAAGAGTATTGTTATACCTGAAAATGTTACTGAAATTAAAGATGGAACATTTGAAAATTGTACTAACTTAATAAGTGTTACAATTAATGGAAATGTTACATTAATTGGCAATTACGCATTTAGTAATTGCAAATTGTTATATAACATTAATATTCCAACTTCTTTAGCAAGCCTAGGAGTATATGCATTCTATAATTGTGAAAACTTAACAGCTATACTATTAAAAGAAACAAGTGTAACAACATTTGGTGAACAATTATTTGGTGGATGTATAAACCTTGAAGAAATTACATTCCCTGCAGGATTAACTGCAATAGATACAACAACATTTGATAAGTGTGATAAATTAACATTTACTACTTTTGATAATGGATGTTATTTTGGTACTGAAGCTAATCCATATAAGTGGTTGATAAAGGCTAGAGCAGCACAAATATTTGAATGTGTAGTTCACCCTGATTGTGAAAAAATATATGCTGGAGCATTCAAGAGATGCGTTAATTTAAGAAAAATAGTTATTCCAGCTACATGTACTGATTATGATGGATGTTTATATGGCTTAACTAATTTACAACATATAGAATTCCCTTATACAAGTACTAATGCATTTGGACCAGCCATTTTAGGTGTAAGCAATAGTAATGTAACAAATAAATTAAAGACTATTGTAATTAATGGTGGAACAACTATTCCTGCTTCTGCATTTGCAGGATTATCACAACTTACTAAAATAACTTTAAACGCAGATATAACAACTATTGGAGAAAATGCATTCTTAGATTGTTATAATGCAGATATCGTATTACCTGAAACAATTATGACAATTGGTAATAACGCATTTGAAAATTCAGGAATAAAAGAATATACAGTTAATACAACAGATACATCATTCAGTCTTGGAAATTATGCCTTCAAGAATTGCATTAAATTAACAAGTGTAAATTTATATAACTTAAATAGAGGATATGGTGCTTATTACAATTATTCTGTTGGTACATTCTATGGATGTACAGCACTTACAACTGTTACTCTTCCAAATAATGGAAAATGTATCAATTCATATATGTTCTATGGATGTACATCATTAGAGAGCATAACAATGCAATCAACTATAGACCAAATTAACCCATACGCATTTATGAATTCTGGTTTAAAATCAATTACTTGGCCAAGTACAGGTGGTGTATATATTAAAGTATATAAAGGTGCATTTAGTAATACTAAGATTACAACTCTTAATATTCCAAGCCATGTATTAATACAAAACGGAAATGATAGTTCTAATACACAAAATCCAACTGTTGGTGCATTTGAAGGATGCTTAAATTTAACAACAGTGATAATTAATTATAATATGCTTTATAACTCAACTTATGGTGGAAAATATGCATTTAGAGGATGTCGTAATCTTGAAACAGTTACTTATTCTGCAAGTGATTCAAAAATTGATGAATATACATTTGCAAATTGTACAAAAATAAAGAGTTTTGATTTTAGTAAGATTACTGAAATTCGTAATTATGCATTTATGAATACAGCACTTGAATCAATTACTCTTGCTAGTGGCATTGTTTTAAAAGAAAATGCATTCCTTAATAGTACAAATTTAGAAGAAGTTACATTTAATGGATCTATGTCATTTACACCTGCTTCAACAATAAGCAGTCAAGTATATGGTGTATTTGCTGGTTGTACATCTTTAACAACAGTTAATTTAACTGCTAGTGTAGCAATTCCTAATTTTATGTTTATGAATTGTGAATCTTTAACAACTGTTAATTTTGCTAATGTAAAATCAATTGGAGATTATGCATTTAAGAATACTGGATTTATTAGTGTTACTTTACCATCAACTATTACATCAGTTGGTAGAGAAGCATTCTGCGAATGTAAGAATCTAACAGAAGTTGATTTAGAGTGTACTGTGGATAGTTATAAAATATTTGGTGATTGTGTATCACTAACAGATGTAACAATAGGTGAAGAAGTTACAAGCCTAGCTTCTGGATTATTCTATGGTTGTAAATCATTAGCAGAAATAGAAATACCAGAATCTGTTATATCTATTAAATCTAACGCATTAGAAGATTGTGGATTTGTTGAACTAGTAATACCTTCATCAGTTACATCTATAGGAAACTTATCATTAGCTTATAATAAGAAGTTAGAAAAAGTAACATTTAATTGTGCATTTACTGGAGATGGTTATATTCTATATAATTGTCCAGTTTTAAAAGAAGTAGTATTTAATGGAAATATAACTTCTGTTCCTGGATATATTTTTCAAGATGATACTAAATTAACTACAGTAACTCTTCCTGATACAGTAACAATTATATATGGTTATGCATTTGATGGATGTAGTTCGCTTAAATCTATCAATATTCCATCAAGTCTTACAACAATTGGACCTAGCGCATTTAAGAATTGTTTATTATTAAAATCAATTATTTTACCAGAAGTTCTTGAGTCAATAGAAACTGAGGCATTTAGTGGATGCTATGGACTTATTGAAGTATATAATTTATCAACTACTTTAACAGTAACTATTGGTTCAGATGAAAATGGTTGTGTTGCTAAATATGCAAAAGCAGTTCATACATCATTAACTGAGCCATCAGCAATTATTACTGATGAAAATGGTTATGTATTCTTATATGATGGAGAAAAAGGATATTTAATTGGATATGTTGGTACTTCACGTTGCTTAGATTTACCTACTTCATTTACTTATAATGAAACAACTATTAGTGAATATGAAATTGCTTCATATGCTTTCTATCAAAATAAAGATATTTATTCAATTAAGATTCCAGCAAGCGTAACAGCTATTGGAGAAAAAGCATTCACAGATTGTTATCACTTAGTTGAAATTTATAACTTATCTAACTTAGATATAAAGGCAAGTAGACCTTCATTAAATTATGGAAAGAGTAATGGAGATCTTGGATATTTTGCATATATAGTTCATACTTCATATGAAGATGAATCAGTAGTTGTATTCGAAGGCGATTACGGATTTATGTATGTTGATGGAATAGGCTATATTGTAGGTTATCTAGGAAATAGTACAGAACTTGTATTACCTACTTCATTTACTTATAATGAAAATACAATAACAGATTTATATGTTCATGCTTACGGATTTGCAAATAGTAATATTACTTCATTAATAGTACCTGATGGAATAGTTAAATTTGGACAATATGCTTTTGCTTATAATCATTCATTAAAGCATGTTGAGGTTTCTAATACAGTAGTTAATAATGATTATCATCCATTTTATGATGACTATAATGTAGAATATTATAAAGGTTCAGCTTATATGGCTTATTATATAGGAAATCCATATCAAAGAAGTTCTACAAGTTATTCATATAATGATAGTCTAACAACTGTTATCATTACAAGCGGTAGATCAATAAGTAGTTATGCTTTCTGTAATAATAGTTCTTTAAAAACAATAGTTATTCCTGTTTCTGTAACAAGTATAGGAACTAGTTCTGGAAATGTATTCTATAATGTTCCTCTAGAAAAGATTTTCTATGAAGGAACAAGTGAACAATTCTTTAATATTAGTGGTTTATGGGTTAACGGTAATGATACAGCTATAAGTAATGCTACAAAATATTTCTATAGTGAAGAAGCTCCTACTGACACAGAAAATAATTACTGGCATTATGTAGATGGAGTTATAACTATTTGGGAATAAAAAAAATAAAAGCTCATCTTTCGGGATGAGTTTTTTGTTTAATAATCTATATATAAAAAAGATTCGGAATTATTTATCCGAATCTTTTTCCATTTTACTTTGACCTTTTCTTTTTAAATAACCTAATCTAGATATCAAGAATATTATTATTTGACCTGGTGCTCCAAGAATAAATATTAACCATATATTGTATTTCATAAATTGGAGTGCAAAGCTAGCCAACATTGACCACATTAATATTGATAGAATAATGTATCTATATTTTCTTTTACCCCAAATACAATTGAATATAAGTAGAATAGTTGAACATAGTGGAACCATCCAAACAAATAATATCCATAGATTAGTCTTCGAAATAGTAAGCATTAAGATATAAGTTAAAACAACCACTAGTATAGCTGAAAATACAGATAGCCATGTTATTATGGTCTTACTTACATTAGCCCTTTCTTTACTAATTTTATATTCTTGTGTAGCTTCCTCATGATCTTTATTTACTAAATAATCAAGAGTAACTCCATATAATTCTGCTATTTGACAAAGTATCTCAACATCAGGTAAAGATTCTCCTCTTTCCCATTTAGAAATAGCTTTATCTGAATAATTTAATTTCTCTGCAAGCTCTAACTGTGTTAGTTTATTAACTTTTCTTAATTCTATTAAGTTTTCTGCAATAATTTGTCTAACATCTCTCATACAGCAAAATTATAGCAAAATAATGGCTTAAAATCAAGAGTTCTACTATAAGTAGAAGAAAATTCTACTGGTAGAAAATAAAGTGTATAGTTATTTATAATAGTAGTTTATTGTATATTCTAGATAATAAAATAAAATATAAGTGGTGAGGGATATGAAGACTTTCTTTTATAGTGATGAAGTAAATGATGATTTTGCTTTTGCATATATAAAGAAGCAAAGAGAAATTAAAGACAACTATAAATACATAAACAAAAACATATTTTATTTGTTTTTAGAATTTATAGTTTATAGAATCATTATGACTTTAGTTGCATATATCACATGTTTAAAACGTCACATCAGAATTAAGAACAAGAAAATAGTAAAAAAAGAAAAGGGAAGATATTTTATATATGGAAACCATACACAAGTTCCTGGCGATGCATATATTCCAAATATAATAGGGTTCCCAAGAAAATCATTTATTGTTGTTAATCCTGATTCATTAAGTATAAAGGGTACAGCATGGTTTATAAAAATGAGTGGAGCTCTTCCAGTTCCAACTCATATAACAGGATTAAAGAATTTTATTGATGCAATGGATGAAAGAGTAAATAATAAGCATCCAATAGTAATTTATCCTGAGGCACATTTGTGGCCATACTATACAAAGATTAGACCATATAAGTCTACATCTTTTAGGTATCCGATAAAACTTGATAAGCCAGCATATTGTTTTACAACAACTTATCAAAAAAGAAAATTTTCTAAAAAACCAAAGATTACAGTTTATGTTGATGGACCATTCTATTACAACAAAGAGCTAAAAGGAAAAGCTCAAGAAGTTGATTTAAGAGATAGAATTTATGACTGTATGGTTAATCGTAGTAAAAATTCAAATTACGAATATATCAAATATTATAAAAGGGTTGATAAGAATGATTAATATTATGTACTCAGGAAATGATAGAGTATTTAAAGGCATTCTACTTTCTGCTCTATCAATACTTGAAAATACGAGTGAAGCATTAAGCATTAATATTTTAACAATGGAAATTGATGGTTTTAAACCAATTAATAATGATATGGTTAAAATACTTGATAATGTTTTAAAACAAAAGAATAAGAATAGTTATGCGAAACTATATGATGTAACAAATATATTTATTGAAGAAATGAAAGATTCAAAGAATTTAAATAATTTTTATACACCATATTGTCTTCTTAGACTATTTGCAGATTTACTTGATCTACCTAGTAAAATTTTATATTTGGATACAGATACAATGGTTAATAAAGATTTATCTGAATTCTTTAACATTGATATATCTAATTATGAATTCGCTGGCGTGGTAGATAGATTAGGTAGATGGTTTATAGGACTTAATTACATAAATTCAGGTGTATTACTTTTAAACTTAGATAAGATAAGAGAAACAAAGTTATTTAGTAACACTAGAAATCTTGTTAAAAATAAGAAGATGGCTTTTCCTGATCAAAGTGCCTTAAATAAATTAAAACAATTTTATTTAAAAGTACCATCAATTTATAACAATCAAGGAAAACCTAAAAAAAATACAGTAATTAAGCATTTCTGTAAATCAATTAGATTCCTACCGTTTTATCATACAATTAATGTAAAACAGTGGGATGTAATAAATGTTCATAAGAAATTAAAAATACATATTTATGATAATTTATTTAAAAAATATGAAGAAATAATGGAGGAAAAACTATGTTAGCAGAAATTATGAAGGTCGCATTTTATGTTTTTGTAGTATTTCTATTATTTTGTTTAATTAATTATATGCCAAGAATGTTCGCTTGGTTCTATGGTTTTAAAAAACAAAAGCATTTAGTTAAGAATAAAGATAATAAAATAGCAATAGTAGTACCAGCAAGAAATGAATCAATGGTTATTGGCACACTATTTGATTCAATAAAAAAACAAACTTATAAAAACTTTGACACATTTGTAATTGTTAAAGATCCAAAAGATCAAACAATCGAAATGGCAAAAGAAATAGGTGCAATTCCACTTGTTTGTGAAAATCAAACTAAAAAAAGTGATGCCCTAGATTATGCATTAAAGAAAATAATGAAAGATGGGTCTTATGATTCAGCATTTATTATTGATGCTGATTGTTATATGGATCCTAAATGTATGGAAGAATTAAATAATGCTTTATCTAGTGGTAGACAAATTATACAAGTAAAAAAGCGTGTTAAAAACTTCTATATGAAACAAAAACATGCCAACTCTATCTGGAGTAGCTGTAATGGCTTAATATGGACAATTATTGATGATTTAGGGAATAAATATAAAAGTGCTAAAGGTATAACTAATATGCTTATTGGTACAGGTATTATGATTAGAATGGATGTTATTAATGAACTTAATGGTTGGCCATATAATGAAACTCTAACAGAAGATATAGAGTTTATGAATGATGCAGCTATTAAGGGTTATTCAACATTATATTATGAACATGCAATTATTTACTTAGAGGAATCTACTAGTCTAAAAGTAACTAATAAAAGAAGAACTAGATGGATGGATGGTGTAATTAATAGTAAAAGAATTTATAATGATAGATTAAAAAATGCAAATGAAAAGGATAAATATTATGTAACAGCTCTATCACCTTGTTTCTTATTTGTTGGAACATGCTTATTATATTCATTATTAAATTTAATATTTGGAGCAACTCTATTTATTATTGGTAATGATTTATGGACTGAATGTTTCTTATTAAGTTTAGTATCTCTAGGTGTTATTTATGTGGCATTCTTTATATTAACATTATTTATATTAATGGTAGGTCATATAAAAAGACCTTGGTATGAAAAAATATTGCTTTTATTCATTCATCCATTATTCTATATGGGATATATTAGAATTTGTTTAAAGGTATATTTAGGATTAACATCTAATAAATGGGAAGTAATTGATAGAGTAAAATTCGAGGGATAAAATGACTATAGAAGAAAAAATAAAAGAGGCTGAAAAAAACGGGACATATGATATTCATATTAATGATCCAGATTTAAGTAATTGTTATCCTGTTGATGAAAATTATAATTATTTAAGACGTGGGATAAAGACTAAACTAGGCGATTTTTTCAATAATTTATTTGTTATAAAACCATATAGTTATCACTTAAAACATAAATATGGTATTAAGGTAGTTGGTAGAAAAAATTTAAAAGGTATTAAAAATGCTATATTTACATCTAATCATGTGGATATATTTGACTGTTTAGTAATTAGAAGAAGTTTAAAAAAGAAATTAAGAATTATAGCTGCACCATTTAATAATCAAAAGGGACGCTTTGGTAATTGGATGCGTAGTGGAGGTATGATGCCTTTAAGTGATAATTATGGTGGAATGAAAAAATTCAATGAGGCTGTTAAATATTATTTAGAACACAATACATCAATTCTTATTTATCCTGAAGGTTCTATGTGGCCTTTATATAAAAAGCCTAGACCACATAAAGTAGGTGCATATCATTATGCAGTTAAATATGATAAACCAATAGTTCCTTTATTTATTACTTTTGATGAGAAGAATCACTTCACATTAAATATATTAAAACCTATATATAGAAATAAAGATTTAGATAGTAATAGTCAAAAAGAAGATTTGAAAAATAGAGTAATGGAAGAGCTTATAAATCTATACGAAAAGACATATAATACTAAATATGATTTAAAAATTAATTGAAAAATAAAACAAAAAATGATACAATTCGTATATAAATTACAATTTGGAGGATCATATGAAGAAAAAAAGAATGTCTGTAAAAGATAGATTAAGCAATACAGTACTAGAATTAATGGGTGAAAAAAAATGTAGCTGATATTAAAATATCTGAATTAACTGATAGAGCAAATGTAGCTAGAGCATCATTTTATAGAAACTTTAATTCATTTGATGAAATCTTAGATTATATTGCAGAAAAATATGCAAAAAGTTTTAATGAACAAATTAAACCAATGATAGTTGATAAAAATTATGATGCTTGGGAAAGTGTTGTTCGTAAAGTATTAACTGCAATATACGAAAAGAAAGATAAATTTAATGATGTATTAAGTGATAATTTAAGAATTATTTATTACAAAGTACAAAAAATATTAGAAAAGAATTCTAATCATGAATGGGTAACAGCACCACTTATTAAGTATGAACATAGAGCTAAATTATCAGCATTCTATAGCGTATGTATGGCATGGATTCAAAATGGTGCAAAAGAGTCTATTGATGAGATGACTTTATTCATGTTAGAAAAAGTTTTACAAGTTTTCAATTATTAAAAAAATGGCTTATTAAAGCCATTTTTTATTTAGTTAAAAATAAATTATCGTTTTGTTTGCATTATATATATAATTATCTTATAATTATTAATCGAAGTGGAGTGATTGTGTTGAAAACATTAAAAATTAAGGACCTTCATGCAGGAATTGAAGGACTAGAAATCTTAAAAGGAATCAATTTAGAAATTAAAACTGGCGAAGTACACGCTATTATGGGACCTAATGGTGCAGGTAAAACTACTTTATCAAGTGCTATTATGGGTAACCCTAGATACACTATAACTAGTGGAGATATTTATCTAGATGATGAAAGATTAAATGATCTAGAAGTTGATGAACGTGCAAGACGTGGCTTATTTATAGCTATGCAATATCCATCAGAAATACCTGGCGTTACTAATTCAGATTTTATAAGAGCAGCTATTAAGCATAAAGAAAACATGCCTTTATATAAGTTTATAAAGGAATATGATAATGCCATTAAAGACTTAAAAATGGCAAGTGATGTACCTCATAGATATTTAAATGAGGGTTTTTCTGGTGGAGAAAAGAAGAAAAACGAAATTCTACAAATGAAGATGCTTAAACCTAATTTTGCTATTTTAGATGAAATTGATTCTGGCCTTGATGTTGATGCACTTAAAATAGTTGGTGAAAATGTAAGCTCTATGGTTAATGAAAACTTTGGATGCTTATTAATAACACATTACCAAAGATTATTAGATTATATTAAACCTGATTATGTTCATATTTTAATTAAAGGTAAGATTGTTAAAACAGGAGGACCTGAATTAATCGAAAAGATTGATAAGGAAGGTTATGACTGGGTTAAAAAAGAACTTGGTATTAAAGATGAATATGAACCTAAAAATGTTAATATTTTAGGCACATGTGCTAATAAGGTAGAGAAGAAATAATGGATTTAATTATTAATGAAAATAAAGAATATTTAATTCCAAGTAGTGAATCTATCAATATAATAGTTAAAAAGAACATAACAGCAACCCTAATAGAAAAGAATAATGATAATAGAGATATTAAAATTAGTTTAGAACCTAATTCAAATATTAATTATTTATCAATTGATTTAGCAAATAATTCTAATAAAGAAATAACTATGTCAAAAGATTCTAATTTAAATATGGTTATATCTAATTTTAATGGTGGTAATAAATATTTAAAAGTAAATCTAGATGATGAAAATGCTAATCTAGATATTAAATCAATTATTATGATGAAAAATGATTTAGATAAGGAAACTATTGAAGTATATCATAATGCTAAAAACACAAGCTCAAAAATAGAAAATTATATTACAAGTAATAACGCAAAAGTAAATATAGATGTTATAGGAAAAATCAAGAAAGATATGTCAAACTCTAACTGCGTTCAAAAGAGTCGTGGTATTATTTTAAGTAATAATTCAACAATTAAAGTAATGCCTGTACTTTTAATTGATGAATTTGATGTATCAGCAAACCATGGATGTGCAATTGGTAAGATTGATGAAGAAGGCTTATATTATTTAATGAGTAGAGGAATAAGTAAGAAAGATGCAGAAATGCTTATTATAAAGGGATTTTTATCTCCTATACTAAATAGTTTATCTAATGAATCTATGAAAGATGAACTAATTAAATTACAGGATTCTAAATTATAATGACTGATTATAAAAAGTATTTTCCAATATACTCAAATAATAAAGATTTAGCCTATTTAGATAGTGCTGCATCAAGCCTAAAACCTAAATGTGTAATTGATAAAATTGATTATTACTATAATAATATTTGTGTTAATGTTAATAGAGGAGTTTATAAATTAAGCTATGAAGCAACTGATTTATATGAAGAGAGTCGTAGAGTTGTAGCAAAATTTATAAATGCAAAAGAAGAAGAAATTGTATTTACTAGAGGTGCATCGGCATCCCTTAATCTAGTAGCTAATAGCTATATGGAATTTATTAATGAAGGCGATGAAATAATTACAACACTTCAAGAGCACCATTCATCATTTATGCCTTGGTTAAATGTCTGTAATAAGAAAGGTGCCAAATTAGTATATATACCACTTACTGAAGATGGTAAAGTTACTATAGAAAACTTCAAGAAAGTTTTAACTAATAAAACTAAAGTAGTAGCTATTAATCAAGTAAGTAATGTTTTAGGTTATACTAATCCAATTAAAGAAATATGTAAATTAGCTCATGAAGTAGGAGCAGTTGTAAGTGTTGATGGTGCACAAAGTGTTCCACATATGAAAGTAGATGTAAAAGATTTAGATTGCGATTTTCTTTCATTTTCAGGCCATAAAATGTTTGGTCCATCAGGTGTAGGTGTATTATATGGAAAATATAATCTACTACAAAAAATGCCACCTGTTGAATTCGGTGGAGATATGGCACAAGATGTTTATGAGCACGAAATGACTTTTAAAGATGCACCATTTAAATTTGAAACAGGTACTCCTTTAATTAGTGAAGTAATAGCACTAAAGGATGCTATTGATTTCATTAATTTTATAGGTATAGATAATATTAAAAAGCGTGAACTAGAGTTAAAAGAATATGCATTAGAAAAACTTAAAGATGTTGATGGCATTGAAATATATAATAATAATTTAGATTCTAGTTTAATTACTTTTAATATAAAAGGAGTTCATCCTCATGATGCAGCAAGTATTTTTGATAAGAATAATGTATGCATTAGAGCAGGATTCCACTGTGCACAACCTATAACAAGATTCTTAGATCAAATATCAACTATTAGATGTTCATTTTATATTTATAATGACTTTAGTGATGTTGATAAGTTTGTTAAAAGCGTAATAGAAGCTAAAAATTTCTTCTTAAGCTTTTAGGAGGTATTATTATGAATGATTTAGAAAGTTTATATAAACAAGTAATAATGGAGCATTATAAGTATCCTCATAATAAAGGTTTACTTGATAATGAAAAATATAAAAAAGTTCATTTAAATAATCCTAGCTGTGGTGATGATATAACAGTTCAATTTATAATTGAAGATGGTATCATTAAAGATATTAAGCAAGATGGACATGGTTGTTCAATTTGTATGTCTAGTGCAAGTGTTATGACTGATGTTATTATGGGTAAGAGTGTTGAACGTGCAAAAGAATTAATTCAAGAATTCTTGGATCTACTTACAGGTAAAGAAGTTGATGATGAAGAATTAATGGATGCACTTGTATATAAAGGGGTAGCACAATTCCCTGCAAGAATTAAATGTGCTGGTCTTTCATGGAAAGCTATTAAAAAAGGCATAGAGGAGGACTAGTATGAGTAATAAAGAAATTAAAGATATTGTTGGAGAATATAAATACGGTTTTACAACAGATACAAAATCTGTTTATGATACAGGAAAAGGTTTAAATGAAGAGGTTATTAGAAATATTTCTAAAGCAAAACATGAACCTGATTGGATGCTTGATATTAGACTTAAAGCTTATAAAAAATTCTTAGAATTATCTAATCCAAGCTGGGGTCCTGATTTAAGTGGAATTAATTTTGATGACTATACATATTATATTAAATCAAGCGAAAAAGTAGAGAAAAGCTGGGATGAAGTACCTACAGAAATAAAAGATACTTTTGATAAATTGGGTATACCTGAGGCTGAACAAAAATACTTATCAGGCGTTTCTACTCAATTTGAAAGTGAAGTAGTTTATCACAATCAAATGAAAGAACTTGAAGAAAAAGGTGTATTATTCTGTGATACAGATAGCGCAGTTAGATTATACCCTGAAATTGTAAAAGAATATTGGGGTAAGGCGGTACCTTATACTGATAATAAATATGCAGCACTTAATACTGCAGTATGGAGTGGTGGATCATTTATTTATATACCTAAAGGTGTAAAAATAGATAAACCTCTTCAATCATATTTTAGAATTAACTCTGAACAAATGGGTCAATTTGAGCGTACTATGATTATAGTTGAAGACGAAGGACACCTAAATTATGTTGAAGGATGTACAGCTCCTAAATATTCAAAAGATTCACTTCATGCAGCCGTTGTTGAAATATTTGTTAAAAATAGTGCTTATTGTAGATATTCAACTATTCAAAACTGGAGTAATAATATAGTTAACCTAGTTACTAAAAGAGCGGTTGTTTTAGATAATGGACATATGGAATGGATTGATGGAAATATTGGTAGTGGACTTAATATGAAATATCCTGCATGTATTTTAAAGGGTTATAAAGCAAAAGGAACAACTATTACAATTGCTTTTGCTGGAGCTAACCAATTCCAAGATACAGGTGCTAAGATGATTCATTTAGGTGAAAAATCGACATCAACTATTATTTCTAAATCTATTTGCTGTGGAGGCGGTAAGGTTAATTACCGTGGAACAGTTAAAATGGGTAAGGATGCAATAGGTTCAAAGAGCCATGTAGAGTGTGATACAATTATTTTAGATGATAAATCATTTAGTGATACAATACCTACAAATGAAGTATTAAATGATGATTCATACTTAGAGCATGAAGCTAGTGTATCTAAGGTTAATGAAGAGCAATTATATTATTTAATGAGTAGAGGCTTAACAAAAGCGGAAGCTACTGAAATGATAGTTATGGGCTTTATTGAGCCATTTGCTAAAGAACTTCCAATGGAATATGCAGTTGAATTAAATCAATTAATAAAGCTTGAAATGACTAATTCAATAGGATAAAACGGATTAAGTATCCGTTTTCTATTTTATGTAAAAATAGACAATATATTATCTATTTTCTAAAATATAAGCACTTAAAGTAAAAAAAATAAGCGTTTTTTTATTTTTTGACTTCCAAGATATAGTTTATTTTTAAAAAAGTGTTATAATACTTTATGTATTATGGTTTGTGGAGGTATTAATTATGCCAAATAATTTAATAGAAAACTTTGAAAAGAATGTCTTTAATGATTCTGTCATGAAAGAATATTTATCAAATGAAGTTTATTTAAAATTAAAAATGACAATTGAAAATAGAGAAAAACTAGACTTATCAATTGCTGATGAAGTAGCTAGTGCTATGAAGAACTGGGCTATGGAAAAAGGAGCAACTCATTTTACTCACTGGTTCCAACCAATGACTGGCTTAACTGCTGAAAAGCATGATGCATTTATGTCTTTAGATAAAAATAGTAAGATGATTTTAGAATTCTCTGGAAAAGAATTAATTCAAGGAGAATCAGATGCTTCAAGTTTCCCATCAGGTGGACTACGTCAAACTTTTGAAGCTAGAGGCTATACAGCATGGGATTGTACATCTCCTGTATTCTTAAAGAGTTATTCTGAAGGAGTTACTTTATGTATTCCTACAATTTTCTGTTCATATACAGGTGAAGCTCTTGATAAGAAAACTCCACTTCTTAGGAGTATAAGTGCAATTAATAAAGAAACTATTAGAGCATTAAAAGAAGTATTTAATGAAGAATGTAAGAGTATTACTGTTTCAGTAGGCCCTGAACAAGAATATTTCTTAGTAGATAGAGCTAAATTCTTAAAAAGAGAAGATTTAATGTTTACAGGTAGAACACTTTTTGGTGCTAAATCTCCAAAGACTCAAGAAGTTGAAGCTCATTATTTTGGAACTATTAAAGAAAATGTGTTAGAGTTCATGAAAGAAGTCAATATAGAATTGTGGAAGCTAGGTGTTTATGCTAAAACACAACATAATGAAGCTGCGCCAGCACAATTTGAAATAGCTCCAATTTATGCTCCTGTTAATGTAGCTACAGATCATAACCAATTAATAATGGAAACACTAAAAAGAGTAGCTAGACATCATAATATGGAATGCTTATTACATGAGAAACCATTTAAAGGTGTAAATGGTAGTGGTAAGCATAACAACTGGAGCTTAATTACTGATACTGGTAAGAACTTATTCTCACCAGGTAAAGCACCACATGAAAACACAGAATTCTTATTCTTCTTAACTGCAGTTATTAAAGCAGTTGATGAGAATGCATTATTACTAAGACATGCTGCAAGTAATCCAGGTAATGACTTTAGACTTGGTGCACATGAAGCTCCACCAGCAATTCTATCAATTTATCTAGGAGATCAAATTGGTGATATTGTTAGTCAAATAATTAATAGTGGTGAAGCTACAACAAGTAAAAAAGGCGATGTATTAAATACTGGTGTAGACACTATTCCTACATTTAGAAAAGATGCTACAGATAGAAATAGAACAAGTCCATTTGCATTTACTGGTAACAAATTCGAATTTAGAATGGTTGGTTCATCTATTTCAATTGCTTGTACTAATATTATGCTTAATGGTACTGTAGCTGATGCTATTAGACAAATGACTGATGAAGTAGTTATTAATAAGAAAAATGTTAGGGATGTAATTAAAGAAACTCTAACAGCACATCAAAGAATTATATTTAATGGTAATAACTACACAGAAGAATGGAAAAAGGAAGCAAAACGTAGAGGCCTACCAAATGCTAGTAGCTTCGCAGAATCCATTAAAGCTTTAGTTGATCCACATACAATTGAAGTAATGGAAAGAAACAATATTTATCAAAAATCAGAATTAGAAAGTCGTGCTGAAATATATTATGATAACTATGCAAAGACAATTAATATTGAAGCTAACACAATGATAGAAATGGCTTCAAAACAATATATTCCTGCAGTTATCAAGTATATGAATAACCTAGCAAAAACTATTAACAATATGAAGCAAGCATCTAACTTGGCTGATACATCAATAATAGAAAAAATGCTAAATGATACATCAGTTTTATTACTTGAAGCTAAAGATGCACTAGAAGCTTTAAAAGAAAAGGTAGATATAGCTGAAACAAAACCACAAGGTGCTAAAAAGGCATTATATTATAGAAAAGAAGTATTTACTATTATGGGCAATTTAAGATACCCTATAGATAAACTAGAATTAATAGTAGATTCTAATATTTGGCCTGTACCAAGTTATGGTGATTTAATGTTTTAAGAATGAGGAAAATTTCCTCATTTTTTTATTTAATAAATATTTATTTAATAAAAAATATTTGATAAAATTAATATTGAGGTGGTTTATATGCATCACTTACTATATCTAATGATATGTAGTGCCGTTATTAGCTTTTTTATGGTAGGCATTATTGTTAATAATTGTATAGTAGAAAAGAGACTAAAATATAAATCTTTTTCTTTTTCTATGGTTAATATGTTTGCTTGGATTATAGGATGCTTTTTCTGTACTAAATTTGAGACAAACAATGTTTTCAGTCTAGTAGTATTTATATTATCAATTGTTGTTTATGTAGTATTTGCGATTATGCTTTATATTTTATTTGTTTCATCAATGCTAAAAACAAATCACTACAATATGCTTATTGATACAATAAAATCAACAAGATTTAACATTTATATTATTCTAGATTCTAAAGATAAGATTAAAGAAATATCTAGTGGAATGTTATTAGAGCTTGGACTAGAATATGAAGAAGTTATCGGAAAAAAATTCTTTGATATATTTGATAAAACAACACGTATTTTAAAAGTAAATGGTGTTGAAATGAATAATAAAGAACTTAAAGATTTCTATAAAAACTATAAACATACTGCAACTGAAGGTAAAGAAGAAAAACGTGAAATAATACTTACAAACTTTAAAAACGATAAAATTGTTTTAAATGTTGTTGAACGTCCTGTTTATGTATTCGGTCATTATAGAGGTAGAATGTGGATAGGTGAAAAGAAAACTGATGAAGTCTTACTTAAGGCTGAAAAAGAATTAAATGAAAAACGTGATGAACTTGAAGGTATACGTTATAAATTCATTGGAGCATTAGAGCTTACTCACGAAATGATGTTTTTCATAGATATAACAGAACGTTATATTTGGTTTAATGATAATTATAAAAATGAATTAGGACTTAAAGGTAACACTATAGGTCTTGATGATTTTAGAGGTATGATGACTGATGATGATGCCTTTAACTATAACAAAAAAATCGCTGAATTAACCCATAATAAGCCATTCTATGATATTAAGTATAGACTACTTAAAAACGATAAATATATATGGGTTAGTGAACGTGGTAAAAGATTATTTGATGATAAAAACTCAAGTATAATAATTGGATTTGTTGATTTTGTTAAATCAAATGAATATGAAAAAATTGGAGTACCTGAGGTTGATAATTGCTTAAGTGAAAAAGAATTAAAAGAAGATGTTGAATACTTGTATAACAATAAAAGAACATTTGAATTATTAGCTATTAGAATAGTTAATCTACCAGATATTAATGAGAAATATGGTAGAAGCGTTGGTAATATGGTTTTAGGTGAATATATAAAGAAGATGTTATATAGCCTAAAAACAGAGAGCTCAAATATTTATAGAGTTACTGGTATAGATTTTATTTTAACAATTACTGATCCAAGGAAAATGCAAGTATTAGATAAGGCATTTAAGGTTGAAGCTTATCCACTTAATTTAAAGTTCAATTATGGTAGTGAGCAAATAATGATTGAAGCAAGGGCTGGTATTTCTGAATCATATAGTGATGCAAGTGATACAACAACATTAATTAGTTGTGCTAAACGTGCGCTTAAGGTAGCATCAACTGATGGATTTACAAAGCCATGCTGCTATTATAAAGATGTTAGATAGAAAATTTATGATTAATAAAAGGCTAGAACTTTCAAAAGATGAGGTTCTAGCCTATTCCAATAATATAGTTGAACAAATTAAGAAATTAAGCTTTTATAATAAGAATTTACTTATAGCAAGTTTTATGCCTATAAATAATGAAATTGAAATTAAACTAGAAAATAAGATGTGCTACCCAAAAGTTGAAGGAAAGATTATGAACTTTTATATACCAAATAGTTTTACTAAAGGTGTATACGACATTTTAGAACCAGTAGGAGAATTAGTAAATAAAAGTGATATTGATATTATCATAGTTCCTCTTTTATATTTTGATAAATATAATAATAGAGTAGGTTATGGCGGAGGATATTATGATAGATACCTTAAAGACTATAAAGGAATAACTATTGGTGTTGCTTATGATTTCCAAGAAGTAGATAAAATAGATGTTAAACCAACTGATGTAAAACTAAATTACATCATTAAGGGGGTTAAATAATGAAAGCAGTAATATTACTTGCTGGTGGTAAAGGCGTTAGATTTAATGCTGGATACAATAAACTATTATATGAAATCAATGGTAAAAAGATATATGAATATAGCTTAGAAGCATTTAAAGATTATAAAATATATTTTGTATCAGATGATATTAAGCCAAATGGTGTAGTACAAGTAAAAGCCGGTGCTACGCGCTTTTTAAGTGTTTATAATGCTTTACAAGTTGTAGAAGAAGATTATGTATTGATTCATGATTGTGCAAGATATAATATTAAAAAAAGTGTTATAGATAAGTGCTATACATATGACTTATTTTATGTAGGTGTTAAACCTATTGATACTATTAGATGTGGTAATAAAACATTAAATAGAGATGAACTTATAATAGCTCAAACACCTCAAGGTGGTAAAACAAAAATTCTTAAAGAAGCTTATGAACTAGCATATAAAGAAAATAAAACGAACTTTACTGATGATATAAGCGTTGTATTAAACTATTTTGATATAGAACCTAAAGTAATACTTGGAGATTATGATAATATCAAAATAACAACAAAAGAAGATTTGCCTAAAGAGTATAAAATAGGTCATTCTTTTGATGTGCATAGGTTAGTAGATAATAGACCACTAATACTAGGTGGAATAAATATTCCATTTGAAAAAGGACTATTAGGGCACTCTGATGGTGATGCATTAATCCATGCTATAGCTGAGGCAATACTAGGTGCTCTAGTTTTAGGTGATTTAGGAAAATTATACCCTGATAATGACCCTAAAACTCTTGGAATTGATTCAAAAATAATACTAAAAGATGTATTTAATAAAATGATTGAATCTGGTTATTTAATAAACAATATCGACTGTATGATTTATGCCGAAAAGCCTAAAATGGCGCCATATATTTTAGATATGAGGAAAGAAATTGCAAGCATTTTAAGCATTGATATTGCACTTATTAGCATTAAAGCAACAACTTATGAGTCTTTAGGTGAAATAGGGGAAGGAAAAGCAATAGCAGCTGATGCAACTATTTTACTAGTAAAAGCATAGTAAATTAGTAAAACGTTTTACTTTTATTTTTTGTATAAAAAATATATTTATTATGATACAATAGGAGCGTGGTGAATAATATGGTAGTAGAAACTAAATTTGGAACCTATGAAATAATTAAAAATGTTAAGGATGCTTTTGATATAGCTAAGTTTGAAGAACGTTATATCGAAGAATGCTTTGATAGATTTGAAGTATTAGTTGGAGATGTTTCAAGTGGCATTCTTAGAATAAAAGGTTTTAGTGCTAATGATAAAGAAAAAGATGTTAGATTTATTCCTGATTATTTATCTGAATCATGTGCATTTGGATGCCCATATTACATCTTGCAACGCTTAAAGAAAGGTAAGTTTTAATTATGAATACTGAAGAACAAGTAATTGATGTTATAAACAGAATAAGACCATACTTGAATAGTGATGGTGGCGATGTTGAATTTGTTAAATTTGAAAATGGCATCGTTTATGTTAAGTTAGTTGGTGCATGCGCTGGTTGTGCTATGCAAGATGCAACACTAAAAGACGGACTTGAAGCTTTATTATTAGAAGAAGTTCCAGGCGTTGTTGAAGTAGTTAATGTTTCAGAAGAAATTTCTGATGAAAATAAATAAAGGAGATAAGAAAATGAAAAAAATGACTTTAGATTTAAAAAACATTTCTAAATTCGTAAGTGAAAGTGAATTTAATGCTGAATTAAAGCATGCAGAAGAAGCATTCAATGTATTAAATTCAAAAAGTGGTGCTGGTAATGATTTCTTAGGATGGTTAGACTGGCCACTAAATTATGATAAGGAAGAATTCGAAAGAATTAAAAAAGCTGCAGAAAAGATTAGAAAACAATCACAAGTACTAATCGTTATTGGTATTGGTGGATCTTACCTTGGAGCTAGAGCTGCTATTTCAATGTTAGAAAAAGCATTTGGAAAAGATGATCTAGAAATTGTATTCTGCGGAAATAACATTTCAAGCAAATACACTTATGATTTAATTGAATACATCAAAGATAAAGATTTCTCTATCAATGTAATATCTAAGAGTGGTACAACTACTGAACCAGCTATTGCATTTAGAATCTTTAAGAAAATTTGTGAAGAAAGATACGGTGAAGGTGCAAAGGATAGAATCTTTGCTACAACTGATAAAGCAAGAGGAGCTTTAAAGAAACTTGCTACTGAAAAAGGTTATGAAACATTCGTAGTACCTGATGATATCGGTGGTAGATTCTCTGTAACTACAGCAGTAGGATTACTTCCAATTGCTTGTGCAGGTATTTCAATTGATGAATTAATGAAGGGTGCTAATGATGCATATAAAGATTTCAAAGATTTCTCTAAGAATAATGATGCAGTTAGATATGCACTATCAAGATACTTATTATACAAGAAGGGTTATAAAGTAGAAATGCTTATTAACTATGAACCAGCATTCTTCTATTTCGCTGAATGGTGGAAACAATTATTTGGTGAATCTGAAGGTAAAGATAACAAAGGTATCTTACCTACAAGTGCTAGTTTCTCTACAGACCTTCACTCACTTGGTCAATATATCCAAGAAGGTGAAAGAATGTTATTTGAAACAGTTCTTAACTTAGAAACTCCATTAAAAGACATCACAATTGAATCTGATGATGCTAACCTTGATGGACTTAACTATTTAGCTGGTAAAACTATTAGCTATGTAAATCATAATGCATATGTTGCTACAGTATTAGCACATGTTGATGGTGGAGTACCTAATATCGCAATTAATGTTCCTGAATTATCAGGCTACATGTTTGGATATTTATCATATTTCTTCTTCAAGTCATGCGGAATTAGCGCATACTTAATCGATGTAAATCCATTCAACCAACCAGGTGTTGAAGCATACAAGAAGAACATGTTTGCTCTTCTAGGTAAACCTGGATATGAAGATTTAAGAAAAGAAATCGATAAGAAGTTAAAGTAATATAAAAAAAGCACACCAACCTGTGCTTTTTCAAGTTTTAGGAGGATTAATTTATGGGCGGATTTTTTGGCGTAGCATCCAAAAGTGACTGTATATTTGATTTATTCTTTGGAATAGATTACCATTCACATTTAGGAACTAAACGTGGTGGTATGGCTGTATATAGTCCAGAAACTGGTTTTAATAGACAAATTCACAATATTGAAAACTCACCATTTAGAACTAAATTCGAAAAAGAAGTTCTAACAATGAAAGGAAACTTTGGTATTGGCTGTATCTCAGATACAGAACCACAACCATTAATCGTTAGAAGTCATCATGGTACTTTTGCGATTACTACTGTTGGTAAGATTAATAATATTGATAATATTGTAGATAAAATATTCATTAAAAATCATTCACATTTCTTAGAGACTAGTAGTGGAATTAATGCAACAGAACTTGTTGCTGCACTTATTAACCAAAAAGATAACTTAATTGAAGGTATTCGTTACGCTCAAAAAGTTATTGATGGTTCTATTACAATGCTATTAATGAATGAAAAGGGAATCTATGCAGCGCGTGATAGATTTGGTAGAACACCACTAGTTGTAGGTAAAAAAGAAGATTCATGCTGCGTTGCATTTGAAGAATTCTCATACTTAAATTTAGGTTATAGTGATTTAAAAGAACTAGGACCTGGTGAAATAGATATAATTACACCTGATGGAGCAAAAATGCTTGCTGCTCCTGGAGATAAGATGAGAATATGTTCGTTCTTATGGGTATATTATGGATATCCATCAAGTAAATATGAAGGACAAGCTGTAGAAAAAGTTAGATATAATTGTGGTAAACATATAGCTATGCGTGATAATGTTAAGCCTGATATTGTTGCAGGTGTACCTGATTCAGGTATAGGTCATGCTATTGGTTATTCAAATGAAAGTCATATTCCATATGCTAGACCATTTGTTAAGTATACTCCAACTTGGCCAAGAAGCTTTATGCCAACAATGCAAGAAAAGAGAAACTTAATTGCAAAAATGAAATTAATCCCAATTCGTCAAATTATTGAAGGTAAAAATATTTTATTAATTGATGATTCTATTGTTAGAGGAACTCAAATGAGAGAAACTACAGAATATTTATATGGTGCAGGAGCAAAAGATGTACACGTTAGAAGCGCATGTCCACCAATCCTATATGCTTGTAAATATTTAAACTTCTCACGTTCAACTTCTGATATGGATTTAATAGCTAGACGTGTAATTGCTAAAAGAGAAGGAACTGACTCACTTGAAATCGTTAAAGAATATTTAGATCCAGATAGTGTTAAATATAATGAAATGGTTGAAGAAATAAGAGCTCAATTAAACTTCACAACACTTAGATATAATAGAATCGATGATTTGATTGAATCTATTGGTATTGATGAATGTAAGATTTGTACTTACTGCTTTAATGGAAAAGAATAGACTAGAATTTATTTCTAGTCTTTTTTTATATTATTATGATAAAATAGTATATGGAGTGATAGTTATGATTAATTCTTTGCAAAATGAAAAAATAAAGAATTATGCTAAACTAAATGAGAAAAAATATAGAGATGAATCTAATCTATTTATTATTGAAGGAGCTCATTTAGTAGAAGAAGCTAAAAATAATGGTATTATTAAAGAAGTACTTACAACTAATCCTAATATAGAAGGAACACTTGTAAGTGAAGAAGTTATGAAAAAACTTACTAATCAAAAATCAGTTGTTGAAGTATGTGCAATATGCACTAAATTAAATAATCATGAAATAACTGATAAAGTACTTATACTTGATAATATTCAAGATCCTGGAAATATAGGAACTTTAATTAGAAGTGCAGTATCATTTAATTTTAATACTATTGTTATGGAAAATTGCGCTGATATTTATTCATCAAAAGTATTACGTGCTACACAAGGAGCAATATTTAAATTAAATATCATAAATGCCAAAATAGATAACTTTATAACATCACTAAATGGCTATAAAATATACGGCACATCACTTAAAAATGGAGTAGGCTTAAAAACAATAGAAAAATCCCCTAAATTAGCCGTTATACTAGGTAATGAGGGTAACGGAGTAAGAAATGAATTATTAGATATGACAGATAAAAATATATTTATTGAAATAACTAATATGGAAAGCTTAAATGTTGGTGTTGCTGGTGGTATAATTATGTATGAACTAGGAGGTAAATAATTATGTTTAAAACAAATGTATATAAAGATGCAAGTGATAAAAAGATTAAAGAAATATTTGATTTTGCTGAAGGCTATAAAACTTTTTTAGGAAAAGCTAAAATAGAGCGCCAAGCTGTAAAAGAGGCTGTTAAGCTTGCTGAAGCAAAAGGATATAAGAATATTGATGATGTTAAAGAAATTAAAGTAGGCGATAAATTATATAAAGTTAATAAAGCAAAAAGCATTGTTTTGTTTAAAATAGGTAGTAAGCCTCTAACTGATGGACTTAGAATTTTAGGCGCTCATATTGACTCACCACGCTTAGATTTAAAACCACAACCACTTTATGAAGATAAAGGCTTTGTTTTACTTGATACACACTATTATGGCGGAATTAAAAAATATCAATGGGTAACAACACCTCTATCTATAATTGGTGTTATTGTTAAAAAAAGCGGTGAAGTAATAGATGTTAATATTGGAGAAAATGAAAATGATCCAGTTTTTGGAATTGGAGATTTATTAATTCATTTAGCATCTAATCAAATGGATAAAACAGCTAGTAAGGTAATAGAAGGAGAAGCACTTGATTTAACATTCTCATCAATGCAAACTAAAGATAAAAAACCTAAAGAATATATATTAGATTTATTAAAAGAAAAATATGACATAACTGAAGAAGACTTTGTTTCTGCAGAACTAGAAGTAGTACCACAAATGAAGCCTCGTGATTATGGCTTTGATAGATCAATGATAGCTGGATATGGTCATGATGATAAAGTATGTGCATACCCTTCATTAATGGCTTTATTAGATAGTCCTAATTTAGAATACACATCTTGTGTAATCTTAACTGATAAAGAAGAAATAGGTTCTGTTGGAGCAACAGGAGCTCATTCATATTTCTTTGAAAATAGCGTAGCTGAGCTATTAAACAAGATGAATGATAATAATTATTATTCACTAAAAAAGACTTTAGAAAATTCTAAAATGTTATCAAGCGATGTAACAGGAGCAATTGATCCACTATATAGTTCTGCAAGTGATTCTAATAATGCATCTAACTTAAACTATGGTATTGCATTTGAAAAATATACAGGCTCTCGTGGTAAAAGTGGAGCAAGTGATGCAACAGCTGAATATGTAGCATATATTAGAAAAGTAATGGATGAAAATAATATATATTATCAATTTGGTGAACTTGGAAAAGTTGACCAAGGTGGTGGAGGAACTATTGCATACATTTTAGCTAAATATAATATGGATGTAATAGATGCAGGAGTACCAGTTTTAAATATGCATGCACCTATGGAAATAATTGCTAAAGCAGACCTTTATGAAGCTTATCTAGCTTATAAAGCATTCTTAAAATATTAATAAAGGAGATGAAAGCATGACTAAAAGAAAAAATAGAATTATACTAATTAGTATATCGGCCATTGCTTTCATCTTTTTAATTGCCATTTTATGCATTTGTTTTATTAAAAAGAATAAATCATATAAGTATAACGGAGAAATTTATGAAGATTCATATGATTATAAGGATGACTACGGGTATCTTTATTTAAAAGAAACAAATCCAACCTTAACAAAATTATATGAAGATTTATATTTAGAAATGGTAGACTTTTCTCATAAAGATATAGATGTAAGAGAAAATGATTGTTATTATATTTTTTATAAAGAAGATATTAATAATAAAACATTGACACATGATGATTTGTGGCAAGTTTATGCTTATATAAATATTGAAAACCCACAGTTTTACTGGGTTGATGAAGTTCTTGATGAAGATGGTTTATATTGTATAGGTATAAATAGTTCATATATTAAAAGTAAGGATAGAAAAAAATATAATAAAAAAATAGAAGAAGGACTAAAAACTGTTGATAATCTTGTTAAAGATACTAGCGATGAGTTTGATAAGATAAAAACAATATATGACTTTATTGTAGATAATATGTCTTATGCAAATAAAGATATGGATAAAGTATGGGCACATAATATTATTGGTTTCTTTGATAGAAACGAAGGAGTATGTGAGACATACGCTAAGATGTTTAAATTGTTATGTGATAGATATAATATAGGTAATATCCCAGTTGTAAGTGATAATCATATTTGGAATTTAGCTTTATATGAAAACCAGTGGTATGTATTTGATTTAACATGGGATGAGGGGTCATATTTTTACTTTGGAAAAACAGAAAAAATATATGAATTAGATTCATCTGATAGAGATTCACATGAATATGCCGCATATTTATATTCACTACCAGAAAATATGGCAACTACGTCATTATCTTTTGGTTTAATAGAACTAAAAGATAGTGGAAATACTATTGCTTCATCACATAGTATGGATCATATATTTAGCAAATTTAATAATGGAAAATATGAAATAGTTTTAAATAACATTAAAGATGGAGGTTTAACTAATTTTTACATTAGTTCTATAGATTCTAAATATGATACATTAACTATTAGTTATACCCAAAATAAAAAAGAAAAGGGAATAGTTAATATTGAAGATGATATTCACGTAGCTAAAGATTTAACTACTAAGAATATTTATTTTACTTCAATCAAAAGTAAAAAAGTATTATTAAACGATTCAACATTGTATATAAAAAATGTTTCTTCAAGTGGCTTAGTAACATTTGAAGGCGGTAATGTTGTTCCTATAGAATAAAAAACAACCCAGAAGATTATTTTTCTTCTGGGTTTTCTTTTTCTTCAGCCTCTTCCATAACAGGTTTACAATCAGGAAGCTTGTTATACATTTTATCTACATAAAGTATTCCTTCTAAGTGATCATATTCATGTTGGAATACAATTGCAATATATCCTTCTAATTTCATTCTAATTCTTTCAAAAACTTGTCTTTTATAATTCCACTGAAGTGCTTCAAATTTAATCCACTTATATCTTGGAGTAAGTCCATCAGTAGGTCTAGTTACACTAATGCATCCTTCTCCACCATTTAGATAAACTTTTTCTTCACTATGTTCTAAGATTTTAGGATTAACTAGAGGAAGTACAAATAGTTTTTCATTTTCATCATAACAAACAATAGCAAACATTCTTTTTAAAACACCAATTTGAGGAGCAGCTAGTCCAACAGCTGGTCTTAAATTGTATTTTTTTACCATGTCTTCATCTTGTGAATTAACAACAAATTCAAGTAAGCTTCTTAGTGTTTCAGCATCCTCATCACTCATAGGAAGCTCTACAGGCTTACAAACTTCATGAAGTCTTTTGTCTCCTTCATATACGATATCTTTCATTAAAATCATACTAATCACCAACATTAATTATAACATATTTAAAGCAATAATAAAAACATTATAATAAGTTAAT
>JAILKD010000059.1 GCA_024694145.1 bacterium
AATATCTTCCATTAAGACTACTTTATTTTCATTACCTTCTATTTTACAAATATTATATTTTTTACCCCATACATATATTACATTAGGATCAGTATTAACGACATTATTAAACATCTTTTCAATTTTTTCTTTATTACTATCTAAAAATTTAAAAATGACTTCATCTTTTGTGAAATATGGAGCTGATACAAGTATCTTATTATCCCTTATTCTAGCGTTTAACCTCTTAATTCTCTTATAAGTAATTATTAATTCATGATTGTTAAATTCCATATTATAATTTCCTTACAAAATCATATTTCAAAACACTAAATGGGACTTTTATTTTAACTATTTCATTAGGATGATTACATACTAATACTTTCTCGTTATCCATATTTAGGATTTCAGTTATTTTAAAGTTTCTAAGCTCTTCTTTTGGAGAGAATATTTCAAGAGTATCATCAATAGTAAAATAGTTTTTAACTTCCATAATCATATATCCATCCATATAGTCTAATACATCACCAACATATTCTTGACTAGGTTCTTCACCAAAATTGATATATAAATGTTCATTTACACCAGGATCTCCATTATAAAAGCCAATAGATGTTAATCTATTTTCAGCCTTTTTAATCATATAATCATATTTCTCATAATCAATAGTTTTATATTTATAATATTCATCAATTGCTCTTCTATAAGCATTTACTACTGTTGCTATATAATGAGTGCTTTTCATTCTTCCTTCTATTTTTAAACTAGTAATATTATTATCGATAAAATCTGGTATGTATTTTAATGCACATAAATCACGACTAGCTAGTGAAAAATAATTACCATCATTTATTTTTTTATCACCATTAATTAAATCATAGTTCCATCTACAAGAATGAGCACATCCGCCACGATTAGCATCTCTATTACTCATTTCATTACTTAACATGCAACGTCCTGAATAACTAGAACACATTCCACCATGTATAAATACTTCTATATCCATATCTGTTTTACTTCTAATATCTTTTAATTCAGTTAAGCTAACCTCTCTAGCAAGTACTACTCTTTTACATCCAATTTGTTTATAAAAATTAATTGCTTCAACGTTTGCTGCGCTATCTTGAGTAGATACATGTACTTCTAAATTAGTATATTTTAAAGCAGTATTCATAATATATAGTGATGCACAAATAATCGCATCAACACCACATTTCTCTAAACTTATTAAATATTCTTTTAATCCTTCAAGGTTATTATTATGAGGGATTATATTTGTTGTAACATGCACTTTAGCATTAAATTTATGAGCAAAATCGCAACCTTCTTTAATATCTTCTAATGTAAAGTTAGAAGCTCTACTTCTAAGTGAAAATTCTTTACCACCAATAAATACTGCATTTGCACCATATAATACTGCTATTTTTAGTTTTTCTAGATTACCGGCAGGGGCTAATAATTCAATCATTTTAAATCCCCCTTCCTATAAACAATATTTCTATTTAAGAATCCTAGATTATCACCTTTAATGAACTTTTTATCATAAACTAAATCTATTAATAAATAATCTATATTAGATAGCTCATTAGCTAAATCTAAACATGAATAAATATATGGACTATATACAAATGTTCCATTCTCATCTTCAATAATTGGATAATAACAATCAGGTCTAAGTTCTTCTTTTAATAGTAAATCATTTGTTTTAAAAGAATCATCTATTTCATGATACTTACAATAATTACCAATTAGTTTTCTTTTTGAATAGAATAAATTTATTCTACCATTTCCTAAGAAAAACAATTCAAGCTTATCACTTTTAAATTCTTTTAATTCTTCTAGTGATATAAATGGTGAAATAACAACACCTTTTATTTTTCCTTCAAAAAATTCCAATTCTTTATAATTAGTAATTAAAGTGTTTGGATCATATATTAAAAGATCTAGCATATTAAGTCTAGCGCAAATACTAAATACAGCAAAATCAGAAAAGAAAATACCTCTTATTTTTTTATTCTTTAAATATTTTAAATAGTTTTCTAAATCAATTAGTTCATCATTATGAAATATTTTATTTACTGAAATATATAAATTTTCATACTTTTCAACAATATTAACGTCAAAATAAGCTGGTAATTTTAAGCTATATTTCTTATTACCAGCTACATAAAAACTACTACTATTATTTAATTGTTCTAAATTAACTAATGTAGTTATATATTTCATAATTTACCTCTATTTTTTTATACTTAAAGCCATTCCATCACCAATATCATATATTGATGTATCAAAATCAGTTTGACTAATAAGCCAAGTATTATATTTTCTTATCTTGTTAACTAATTGTCTTAAGTTTCTTGATTCAATATTATCATTTAATACTAAACCATGGAAAAGAAGGTTATCAGTAACAATAACTCCTTTATCATTTAATAGTTCTTTAAATCTATTAAAAAAATTCATATATTGTGCTTTTGCAGCATCAATAAATATTAAATCATATTTTTTAAGTTTATTTAAATCAATTTCAAGTGCATTGCCTAAATAAACACTTATTTTATCGCTTAGATTAGCCTTTTTTATGTTTTCTATTGCGATATTATATGAGTTCTCATTTATCTCAATAGTATCAACATAACACCCTAGTTTAGCCATTTGAATTGCAGAGTATCCTATAGCTGTACCTATTTCAAGAATTGTTTTAACATCTTTTAGCATTATTACTTGTCTTAAAAAATGTAAGCCCATATCTTGAATGATAGGAACATCATGCATTTTAGCATAATCTCTTAGTTCATTATCTAAGCTATTAAATTCTAGTTTGTTTATATTATCTAGATATTCCATTATTTATCATCTTCTGCGCTTTCTAAATCATTATAAAATGATTCAATAGCATCATCTAATAAATCCCATTCTTCATCAGTTTCAATATCTAATAATTGTCCAATACCATCTTTTTCTTCGATGTATCTTGCTGCAGAAATATCTTCAGTATCTCCAATTTGGAATACTACATAATTATTTCCTTCAAAGCCATCAAGATTACAAGTAAATAAAATTTGGCATTCTATTTCTTTTCCATCTTTTTCAAAAACTAATACATTTTCAGCTAATTTATCCATCTATATTTCCTCCTTAATTTTTAAAATCTAAGTAGCCTTGTAATATAATTACAGCTGCTAATTCATCTTTATGCTCTTTACGCTTTTTTCTACTTGTGTTATTCATAAGCATAACTCTATTGACTTCCATTGAAGTTGTTCTTTCATCCCATAGTATTACTTTTGAACTTACTTTTTCTTCTAGTTTTGCTTTAAAGTCTTCACTAATTTTAGCACGAATACCTATATCATTATTCATATGCTTTGGATATCCTAATACAACCTCGTCTATTTTTTCTTTGTTAATAACATCAACAATATGATTTAAGCATGCTTCATAATCATCTTCATTAAATCTATAAGTTTCATAAATACTTGCGATAATACCGCTAGATATAGCTATACCACATGTTTTACTACCTAAATCTAATCCTAAATATTTCATTACTTAATTTCCTTTTTAACGATATCTAAAGCAATATCAACCTTAGAAATATCTTTACCACCAGCAGTAGCCATATCAGGACGTCCACCACCATTACCACCTGTAGCAATTGCAGCTTGTTTTACTAAATTTCCTGAATTAAGTCCAATATTATTCTTACATACAAATAATAACTTATTATCGATAATTGAAGCTAAGAATACTACTCCACTACCCATCTTATTAAGTAAGGCATCAACTAATTGTTTTAATGAATCCATATTAATATTTTCTACTTTTGTAATTAAAGTATTACCACTAATAAACTTATCATAACTACTTAAATTAGATAATGCATTTTGAGCTTTCTTTCTATTATATTCTTTTTCTAATTCTTTTACTTCGTTCTTTAATTCTTCTAAAGACTTTCTATAATCAAGAACAATCTTATAGCTTGCTTCTTTTGTTAAGTTAAGTGTATCACTAAATACTAAATCAATATTTTCTGCTTTAGCTAAATCAACAAGCTTTAATGCTTTTTCTTTTAAAGTGTTATATTCATTTTCTAAATTCTTTAAATGATTTAATACTAAGTTATATACATTATCACCTGTTACGGCACTAACTCTAAATATTCCTGAACCAATTGATTCAACTGATGTAATTGCATAATCAATTATATCTTTAGTATTTTTAGCATGTGTACCACCACAGAATTCCTTAGAATAAGTCATATCAACGACTCTAACAATTTCACCATATTTTTCACCGAATAATGCTTCAGCACCAAGCTTCTTAGCTTCAGCAATTGGTAATTCTAGTGTTTTAATCTCTAAGCCTTCATTAATTTTATCTTTAACGATTCTTTCAACTTTTAAGATTTCTTCATCTGTTAGATTAGAATAGTTATTAAAGTCAAAACGCATATAATCACTAGTAACTTGGCTTCCTTGTTGATGAACGTGTTCACCTAAAACATCTTTTAGAGCTCTTTGAGTTAAGTGAGCTGATGAGTGATTACGTCTAATAGCATCACGATTATCTTTATTTACAACAGCCTTAACAATATCTCCTTCTTTAAAAGTTGAAACATCAAGTGTGTGTAGGTGTTGCCCATTAGGTAATTTAGTTACATCTTTTACTTCTACTCCGTTAATAGTACCTAAATCAGCTACTTGTCCACCCATAGTTGCATAGAATGGTGTCTCATCTAAAACAATACCACTATCAAATACTTTTATAACTTTAGCCATTTTTTCAAGTGTATCATATCCAACAAACTTAGATTCACCATTGAAGTTTAAGTATTCTTCGTTTTGGCTTTTCATTGATTCAACATTTTCTCTAGCATTTCTACTAGTTTCTTTTTGAACCTTCATACATTCTTTAAAGCCATCTAAATCTACAGTTATTTTATTATCTTGAGCATATTCAAGTGTAAGTTCAATAGGGAATCCGTAAGTGTCATATAGCATAAATGCATCAGATCCACTAATTTCTTTTACTCCTGTAGCTATAATATCATTAATTCTCTTTTCTCCACCATTTAAAGTTTCTAAGAATTTTTCTTCTTCTTGTTTAATAATTTTCTTAACAATTTCTTTTTTACCTTCAATGTATGGATAGAATGATTTCATAACATCTACTACTACATCTACAATTTCATATAAGAATGGTCTATTAATGCCAAGCTTTTTAGCATGTTTACAAGCTCTTCTTAAGATTCTTCTAAGTACATATCCTCTACCTTCATTAGATAGAATAGCTCCATCGCTAATTGCAAATGTTAGTGTTCTAATATGATCAGCAATTACCTTAAATGACATTTGGCCATCATACTTAATGCCACTAATTTCTTCAATCTTTTTCATATAAGGCATGAATAAATCTGTTTCATAGTTAGTTTTAGTGCCTTGCATTACACAGCACATTCTCTCTAATCCACTACCTGTATCAATATTCTTACTTGGTAGTTCTGGATAGTCTTTTCTATCTAGACCTTCTTTAGAGTTAAATTGAGAGAATACTATATTCCAAATTTCAATAAATCTATCATTTTCAATATCTTGTTCGATTAATTCTTTACCACGTTTATCATATTCTTCACCACGGTCAAAGAATATTTCAGTATCTGGTCCACATGGTCCTTCTCCAATCTCCCAGAAGTTTCCTTCTAGTGGAATTAAGTGATCTGGACTTACTCCTAAGCTAATCCATTTGTTTCTAGCTTCTAAGTCATCAGTATAGTGAGTTATATATAATTTATCAAGTGGCATTTCATAACGCTTAGTTAAAAGTTCAAAACCAAATTCAATTGCTTCATTTTTAAAATAATCACCAATTGAAAAGTTACCAAGCATTTCAAAGAATGTATGGTGTCTTGCTGTTAAACCTACGTTTTCAATGTCATTTGTTCTTACGCACTTCTGTATATTTGTTATTCTTGGATTATTTGGTTTTTCGCTACCATCAAAATATTTCTTTAGTGGTGCTACCCCTGCATTTATCCAAAGTAATGTTGCATCATTCATTGGAACTAGTGGTGCACTCTCTTCAATGTGATGTCCTTTTTCCTTAAAAAAGTTTAGCCAAATTTCTCTTATTTCTTTTGCTGTTAAATATTTCATATTTATCACACTCCGAGTTTATATTTTACCATATTTATTTAATAAATAAAAGTTTATTTATTAATTTTAAATCGTTTTCAAAAATAAAAAAGAGCACCTAATTCGGCACTCAATTTAACTAATTATCGCTTGATGTTGAGATTCCTTCCTCTTCAGATTCTATTTGTTCATCTAATTCTTTTTTGCTTATTTTTTCGTTATCATATAAAATATAGATTGCTTTATTAACAAAGAATGTAATAATTAATACAATTGTTGCTAATATCATATTAAATGGAATGACCGCAAAAATAACATATTTAGATAAATAATTACTTACATTTACTCCAGGTATTATATGTAGTGCTCCAACAAGTGCATTTACATTATCACCGAAGTATAGTTTTAAGTATAGTGGTATTGCATAAACTATATTTAACAGTACTCCTGAAGCTACCCATACTACTAAGCATACCAAAAGTGAAATAATAGATTTTTTAGGTTCTTTTAGTTTCAAATAATTGTAAACTAAGCTTGATGATATTACTACTAATCCTCCAAGCATTAAATCCATAATTTCACCAACACCTGCAGTAATAGATCCTTCTATTATCAAATTAGATACATATCTAAGTAAGACACATATTCCTCCATACACAGGCCCACAGCTAAATCCACATATTACAATGGGTAACATCGAAAAATTCATCTCTAAGAAACTAGGAAATATAGGAAGAGAAAATTTTGGAAATAAATATAATACGACAGACATTGCGGCAAATATTGATGTTAAAATCATCTTTTTAATTCTTTTATCCATATAAATCACTCCTTTAAAATAAATAAAAGCCCTAATTCTAGGGCTTTCCATACAAAAAACATATAAAATATTTTTCTTCATCTAGACTATACTATCGGTTTTGGAATTTCACCAAATCAGCTTTTGCTCAAGGACTATACCTCCGGTCTGGAATTTCACCATGCCCTAAAATATTTATTTCATTTACTATTCTATTCTTTATTTTTTATTTGTCAATAGAATTGATTACATATTTATCATTATCTATTTGAATTATTCTTTCCTTATATAATGAACCAATTGCTCTTTTATATGCCCTCTTACTCATATTAAAGTTTTCAAGTACAAATTCAGGAGTAACATCTATGTAGACGAATCTATGTTCTTTTAGATAATTTAGAACAACTTGTTTATCATCTTCTATCATGTTTTCTTTATTTTCAATTGTAGTAGCGTGTATTCCTCTATCATCAATTCTAGTTATTTTAACTTTTACTTTTCTTCCTAAATTTAATTTATCTCTAACTTGAGTTTTATGTAGATAAATTATACTTAAATTTTCTGTATATAAAATATAACCTTCTTCATTAATTCTAGATACATAAGCATATACTTCATCACCAATATTTATAGTTTCATCAATACTATATTTTTTTGCTTCATTATTATTTACAACTTTACCAACTAATCTATTAGATTTTTCTTTTAAAATACAAAATAATAAATCATCTTTTTTAGGCCATAAGAATTTATCGTATGGAAGAAAATCTTTTGAAATTAAAACTCCTTTATTAATTCCAATATTAACAAATACTCCCATATCTATTACATCCTCAACTTTGCACCAACCAGGATTATTAATTGTAACATTTGGAATAGTCATTGTTGCTGCTAAACGTTTTTCGCTATCGTAATATAAGAATACTTCAACAATATCATCATTAGTAAGTTCATATAGTGCTTCATTATTGTGCATAAAAACTTCTTCAATATCACTTGTTAAAATATAACCAATTGGAGTTTTTCTATTTACTTTTAACTTATAAATTAATCCAGCATTCATCTAGATCACCTCTTTCAATCTATCATCTAAATCTAATTTTACTAATATGTTTTTATTATTAACAGGATGAATAAATTCTAGATAATAGCTTTGTAAAGCTAAATTATCTCCATTTCCATATAAATTATCACCAACCAGTGGATGATTTATAGATTTAAAGTGTACTCTTATTTGATGAGTACGTCCTGTGTGCAAAATGCATTCCACTAGTGTATTAATATTATGTTTAATTACATGATACTCAGTAATAGCTTCTTTATTACCGCCTATTACTCTAATTGCTCCATCTCTAATTATTGGTTTATTAATTATTCCATCACTATCTATTATTCCGCTTGCTACAGCATAATATTTTTTAGTTATTTTAACTTTTTTAAACAAATTATGTACATAACTACTTTTAGCAACTAAAACTAATCCACTTGTTTCAAAATCTAATCTATTAACTAAATGGACTGTTGAGTTAATGTTATTTTCCTCAAAATAATATTTAATATAATTAGCAAGAGAATCATCATAATGACCAACATTAGGTTGTGTTGACACTTTATTATTTTTATTAACAATTAGAATGTCTTCATCTTCATAAACTATATCTAAATTTCCTTTAGTAGCTATAACATCAGATGTTTCATCTTTAAGTGGTACATCTATTAAAGTATCTTCATCAACCATCATCCAAAGTCTATATTCCTTATTATCTATGTATACATATTTTAAATATCTTATTACTTTTTTTGAAAAGTTATATTCTATTAAGCATTCCTTTACCGTTTGTCTTTTACTCGCTTTTATTATCATACTCTATAAATGAAAAAATCTCTTTGATAAGAGATTTTTTTCCTTATTTAACTTTTTGTTTGAGTTCCAAGAAGTATTAATAATCCTAAAATAGCAATACTTAATACTATTACAACAAACAATCTCCAAGCTCTAACTTTATTCTTTAACTTTAATCCAATTAAAGCTGTTATAATTGTAGGAACTGCTGCAAAGATATAACCAAGATATTCTAAATCATATGTCTTATTTAATACATCTACTAGTGGATTAAATGCTAATAGACATGCAGCAAAAACAGTAAATACCATAACAAAATAGAATAATACTTTAACTGCCTTTGGCTTTTGTTCTAGTTGCATTTTAATCAATTCTAACGAAGTACCAAAATATCTTAATTCTCTATTATAATCTGTATCAATAATTAACGGTTTTATTTTCTTACCATTTCTTAAGCATAATCTAATGTTTTGAGTATCATTTTTTCTAAGTTTTGTAATGTTCTTTTGAATTCTCTTTTCAAAATCTTCCATACGATACATTATCAAATTTGAGTTAGCATAATATGCATATTTCTTACCAGCTATACATGATAAGGCAATGTATAATATAAACATTGCAGCACATAAGCCAAGTGCAACATATAGATGAATATTCTTTTCCTTTAGTCCAAAGAAATCACCAACAGTTGGAACTAAGAATAATGAAACTGCTAAACCACCAAAAATAATAGCCATTAAAATGAAGAATACTGTTGTTACATCAGTAGCATGAGGTCTAACTGATTCAGTAACATCGTCGATGACATTCTTTGTATTATCCATTACTTTTGCATGATAATCTAACATATCAGTGTAATATTTAATTTTTCTATCCTTTTCAGCATCAAGTACATCTTTTAGTTCGCCTTCAGTAACACCACCACATAATTCTTTCTTATATGCGAATGATACTGGGGTATTGTCTGGTTCTCTAAACATCAAACAATATTCTGTTTTCTTTGCTCTAATGCCATCAATGTATTTGCTTTTTTCTGAATATGGATCATCGTTGTAAAGCTTAAAGAAACTTACATAAATTTCAATAGCTTCTTGTGGAGATGGTGCAATAGTTCTTTCAGACATTCTTTTTAGTCTTCTTTTAATACTCATTGCTTCATCGCCAAAAAATTCGTAGTTGTCATAATTTTGCAAAAACCATGTGAAATATTTTTTTGTCATCCTGCTCACTCCTTATGACATATATCAAATCTGGCTAATTTTGATATATTTTTTTGCGTACTAAAAAATACCTATGTTAATAATATCACAAATTAAAGAAAAATAAAAGTATTATTTTATAATAATTATAATATATTTTATTTAAGTTCAACGATTTTTAATGCTATTTTTATACCATCTATAGCACTTGTAGTAATTCCACCTGCATATCCAGAGCCTTCACCAGCTGCATAAATCCATTCTATATTTGTCTTTAAAGATTCATCTCTTGTTATTCTAACAGGGCAGCTACTTCTTGATTCAATAGCTGTTAGTATGGCATCAGGATCATTAAATCCCTTCATCTTTTTATCAAATAAAGGTATTGCTTCTCTTAACGCTTTGCATACAAAATCTGGTAAGCATAAATCTAGTTTTTTAAAGTTATATCCAAGAGGATAACTAGGTTTTACTTCTCCTATATTTGTTGTTTCTCTATTTTCTAAAAAATCCTCTAGTCTAGCGATATTTGCCTTATAGTCTTTGTTAAAAGAAAGGCTCTCATATTTATCTCTAAAGTTAAATCCTGCAAGAGGATTATTTGAATTATAATCGCTTGTATTTACATTAACTAAAAGAGCTGCATTACTATTTTCTAAATCTCTAGATTTATAACTCATTCCATTAACAACAAGTGTATTATTCTTATCCATTGAAGGAACAACCATTCCACCAGGGCACATACAGAAAGTATATACATCACGATTAGCTAAATGAACTGCCATTTTATAAGTTGCTGCTGGTAAGTTCTTATTTTTATATGCATCTTTATATTGTATTTTATTTATTAATTCTTGCTTATGTTCAATTCTAACACCCATACTAAAAGGTTTTTGTTCCATAAATAAACCTTTTTTATTTAACATTAAAAACGTTTCTTTTGGAGAATGACCTATAGCAAGTATTAAATAATCTGTATCAAAAGTAACTTCTTTCCCGTTATTATCACAAATTATCTTTTTATTATCTATATCTACTAATTTATGTTCAAAATAAATTTTTCCAAACTTATTTATATAATCAGCCATAGTTTTTACAACTTTTTTAAGTACATCTGTACCTATATGAGGCATACCTTCATATAAAATATCTTTATCTGCGCCAAACTTAACAAATGTTTCAAATACAAAAGAATTATATTCTGAATTTATATTTGTTGTAAGCTTACCATCACTATATGTGCCAGCTCCACCAAGTCCATAAACGAAATTAGAATCTTCATTTAATACTTTATTATTAAGCAAATTAAAAATATCTTTTTCTCTACCTATTATATCTTTACCACGTTCTATAATTATTGGTTTTAATCCAGCTTCTATTAGTATTAAAGCACTAAAAAGACCTGCAGGTCCACTTCCAACGATAACCACTTTCTTATCGCTAGATTTTGGCACAACTAAAGCCTTTTTAGGTGTATATATTAAGTTTTTATGTTTCAATTCATTTTTAACATTTGCTAAAAAACTCATATTAAAACAAACATCAAATCTAGCATCAACTGATTTTTTATAAATCTTAAAATCTATAACTTTATCCTTTATTTTTTTCTCTATTAAGCTTTTTAATAAGTCACTATTATAATCAAGAGGTACTTTTATATTATCTACTTTTATCATAAATTTTTAGCAAGCCATAGAGCTGATGCAATAGCAAAGTGAATATTATAACCTCCGCTTAGTCCATCAACATCTAAAACTTCTCCTATAAAATATATATTATCTACTAACTTAGATTCTAGAGTTGGTTTTACCTCAGATAATGAAACTCCACCAACAGTAATTTGTGATTGAACAAATTCATAATTCTTAATACATTCAATCTTATAGTTCTTAAGTTTATAGACTAATTCTTTAGGATCAAAATCTTTTAAATATTTACCTCTTGTATCTCCTAATATATGACTAATAAGTTTTCTATTCATTAATCCCATTAAAGCTAAATCAATATATCTATCTTGTTTTAAACTTTTTATTACATTTTCTAGTTCATCATCGCTCATATCAGGGAAAAAATCAACTGTAACAGAACCAAAACCACTTCTAGCAAAAATACTTGATATTTGAAATACTATAATTCCTGATATTCCATCCTCCTTAAATAATAGTTCTCCTTTATCTTCATAAAAATCTTCACCGTTATAAGCTCTAGCACTTACTTTACAGCGTAGTCCTTGAATATCAGAAAAATCTTCTTTTGTTTTAATTGGACATAGTGCAGGTGATAGTTTTGTAATAGTATGTCCTAATCCTTCTATTGCACGATACATTGAACCATCTGAACCTAAATATTCTTGGCTCTTTCCTCCTGTAGCAATAATAATTTTATCGAAATAATAGCTATTAAAGAATGTAGTTAGATAATTAATACCAATTCCAATAACTTTTTCTTTTATTACATTTATACCTAAATCATATAATTCTAAATTCAAACAATCTACAACAGTTTGAGCTTGTTCATTATACGGATAAATTCTACCTTCCTTATCAACTTTTGTAAGAATCCCACATGAATTTAAAAAACCTACAACATCCATTTTAATAATATCTTTAACAAATGGATTGTTATAGTATTCAGTCCCCATATTAATATTACTAACATTACCTTTACCATTACCTGAAGCAAGTAATTTTTTACCAAGTTTAGGCATATACTCAAAAATAGATACTTCACTATCTATGTATTTTCTTTTTATACTAATTGCAGCTGCTAGTCCTGCAGGACCACTTCCTACTATACCGATTTTCATAATTATCACCTAAATATATTATAAAACATTTAATGTTTTAAAAAAATATGTTTTGACATTTTGTTTTATGGGTGTATAATGTATTTAAAATTATTAGGAGGGATAGATATGAAATTTAGCAACATTGATAAAAATAATAATTTTGATTTTTCTAAAACTAGCGGCGATTACGCTTTATATAGAGATATATATCCAGCCGAGTTTTATGATTGTTTTATAAATAATGGTATAGGAATAAAAGGCACTACTTTACTAGACATAGGTACAGGTACAGGGGTAATACCTAGAAACATATATAAGTATGGTGCAAAAATAGTTGGAACTGATATATCAGAAAGTCAAATAGATGAGGCTAAAAACTTATCTGTTGGCATGAATATTGATTATTATGCTTTAAGTGCTGAAAAACTTGAATTTAAGCCGAAATCATTTGATTCAATATCTATTTGTCAATGTATTTGGTATTTAGATCCAAACATATTAGTTGATACACTTGATAAACTTTTAAAAGATGATGGAAAAGTAATTGTAACATATATGGCATGGTTACCATTTGAAGATAAAATAGCAAAAAAGAGTGAAGAGCTTATATTAAAGTATAATCCTAATTGGACTGGATGTAACGAGACTAGGAAATACCCATACATACCAGAACAATTATTATCAAAATTCGACATAGTAAAAAAAGAAATATTTGATAAAGATATTCCATTTACTACTAATTCTTGGGCTGGACGTATTAGAGCATGTCGTGGGACTGGTGCTGCATTAGACCCTAAAACTTTAGAAAAATTTAATGATGAACACATTAAAATGTTAAAAGAAAACACAAATGGTAATTTCACAATTAAACATTTTATAAGTTATGCAATATTGATGAAAAAGCACTAGAATAATCTCTAGTGCTTTCTTTATGGCAAAAAATTAAATTTTAGTATAAAAAAATGGACTGGCTTAACCAATCCATTTAATTTGTTTACTTAAATCTTAGCAGCAGCCTTGAGCCTTCATAGCATCAGCAATCTTCTTGAATCCAGCAATGTTAGCACCCATAACTAGGTTAGTAGGTTGACCATATTCAACTGCTGTATCATGAATATTGTGGAAGATTCCTTCCATAATGCCTTTAAGCTTAGCATCAACTTCTTCGAATGTCCAAGATAATCTAATTGAGTTTTGGCTCATTTCTAATCCAGATGTAGCAACACCACCAGCATTAGCAGCTTTAGCAGGTCCATACATAATCTTTGATTCTACGAAGAATTGTCCAGCTTCATTAGTTGAAGACATGTTAGATCCTTCGGCAACAGCCATTACACCATTCTTAACTAGAGTCTTAGCACTTTCTAAGTTAATTTCATTTTGAGTAGCACATGGTAGAGCGATATCGCATTTGATTGTCCAGATTCCTTTTGAACCATCCTTATCTTCTGTATAGATAGCGCCTTTCTTTCTATCAGCGTATTCTTTAATTCTTCCTCTTTCAACTTCCTTGATTTGCTTAACGATAGCTAAATCAATTCCATCTTTATCATAGATATATCCGTTTGAATCAGACATAGCAACTACTTTAGCACCAAAGCTTTGAGCTTTTTCACATGCATAAATAGCAACGTTTCCTGATCCAGAGATAACTACTGTCTTACCTTCGAATGAAGTGTTAGCCATAGTCTTTAACATTTCTTGAGTGAAATAGCATAGACCATATCCTGTAGCTTGTGTTCTAGCTAAAGATCCACCATAAGATAATCCTTTACCAGTTAGAACTCCAGTATATTCGTTAGCCAATCTCTTATATTGACCAAACATGAAGCCAATTTCTCTTCCACCAACACCGATATCTCCAGCTGGAACATCAGTATCAGCACCAATATGACGGAATAATTCTGTCATAAAGCTTTGGCAGAATGCCATAATTTCTCTATCAGATTTTCCTTTTGGATCAAAATCAGATCCACCTTTACCTCCACCCATAGGTAGAGTAGTTAAACTGTTCTTTAAGCATTGTTCAAATCCTAAGAACTTAATAACTGATTGGTTAACAGATGGATGGAATCTAATTCCTCCTTTGTAAGGTCCAATAGCACTATTGAATTGTACTCTGAATCCTCTATTAACTACTAATTGTCCTTTATCGTTCATCCATGGTACACGGAAAATAACGAATCTTTCAGGTTCAACGAATCTTTCAAATACACCTGCATCAACTAAATCTTGTCTTTTATCTGCAACTGGTTGAAGTGAAAGTAAAACTTCTTCAACAGCTTGTAAAAATTCTTTTTCTCCTGCATTTCTTTTGCTTACTCTTTCGAATAAGTCTTTTAAATAAGCGTTTGTAAATTCCATATTAAAATCCTCCTACGCAACCTATTATATAAATAAAAAAATATATTTTCAACAAAAAATTTATTCAAATATAACTTTTTTTTATACAAAGTGTCTTTTTAATAAGATTTGTTTATATTTCTTATAAGGTTGTATTATGAGTTTTGTAAATCATTAAATTATATATAATTATTTTAAAAAATAATTGACTTTTTAGTTTATTTTGTTATAATTAATAATGCAGTTGTAAAAATATGCATCCTTAGCTCAGTTGGTAGAGCAACTGACTCTTAATCAGTGGGTCTAGGGTTCGAGTCCCTAAGGGTGTACCATCCATAAAATATGACTTCTTTTTGAAGTCTTTTTTATTTATTATAAATATAGAATAAAAGGAAGTGATTTTACTCACTTCCCTTTTTTTATCCCATTCTTGGACCACCAGGATTAAAGCCTTGGCTAGTAGTTCCAATTTGTGTAATTATACTACTTATTGTAATAGTTTCTGTTAATACATTATTTATATATAATTTATAAGTTCCATTCTTAACAAGCTTATTTGAAGATATAATTATAGATTGGCTAGTTTTTAATGTATTGTATTCTACAACTACTTCGTTATTACTATCTAATAATTTGATATTTGTATTTGCACTTAATGTTGTACTACTTGCATAGTTTATAGAACATTGACTAGAATTGCTTGCTGGAGTTTCAACCATTCCTAGTGCACCAGTAGCAACAAGTGTTCCACCATTAACAATGATTCCTGTTTCACTATCAAGTGATCCATTACCACCATTAGTAGGTCCATCAACATAAATAGTTCCACCACTAATTAAAATTGAATTATTAGAATCTAAGCCGTCACCGCTAGCATTAACAGTAATTGTTCCACCACTTATAATCATATAACAATTAGTATTTCCAACACCCATTTTTGTTTCAGTTCCATCCGCTGCATTTATTCCATCATCAGCTGATGTAATATATAAGTTTCCTCCACTTATTTGTATTTTGGCTGCTTCATAACCCTCATAAGACTTAAGAATAGTATAACTTCCACCATTCATTTCACCTATCGTTTCTGCATGCAATCCATCATCTCCACTACTAATTGTTGCTGTTGCTCCATTAATAACGAAGTATCCATTAGAATGAATTGCATCATCATTAGAATTAATATTAATTGTTCCACCATTAATAATTATGGCATATTCATCACTTTCTATTTCTATTTCATTATCTGGATCACTTTCTAATGTATAATCAATGTTTCCTGCTTTTATACCTTTACCACTCGCATTATCACTTGATGATTCTGTTATTTTAGTTGGTGCCCCACCATTAGTTTCAATATTAATGTTACCACCATCTATTCTAACGAATGTATCTGCTTGTATACCATCATCTATAGAATTAATTGTAAGATTTCCACTTTTAATGTAAACAAATCCATTATTTATATCAAATATTGCTGCGCTTGCATCAGTTAATTCATCATAATCATATTCTGCATGAAGCCCATCTTTAGTTGAAGTAATATTTAGATTGGCTCCATCAATATAAATGCTTAGTGCACTTACGCCTTGGCTAGCCGAATTAATATTTAGTGTTGATCCGAATAAATTACAAATTCCATCTGCTTTTATACCTGATTTAGTGGAATTAAGTGTTACAACTCCACTACCATTAATTGTAAGATTTCCACCGCACTTAATCAAATTCTCATCACTATTTGCATCCCCTAAACTATTTGTAATTGTGTTTTCTCCAAGGAATGTAATTTCCAAATCTAGTTTTGAAGAAATGGCTTTATCATCTGTTATATTAATATTAGCATCTTTAATTATTAAGTGAACATTAACTGCTTTTTTAGTAAAGCTTATTGCTTCTGTAAGATTAATATTACCTGTTAATAGATATAAACCAGAATCAGCAATAGATCCTCCACTAGTAATAACTATTGCACTATCTAAATCATAATCAGTTACATCAGCTTTAACTAGTTTATTAATTACATCATCAACATTTTCATAATTTGAATCAGTTGAATCCTTTGTTGGAGTAACTCCTTCTGCCACACCACCTAAATTATCAAATGGCGTATTAGAATTATTAGTTACTGTATTAGAATCATCACTAACTGTTTCATTACTACTTTTACAACCAAATAAACTAAAAGTTAGACCTAATGCCATAATAGGTATTAATAATTTTTTCATTTTCATATTCATTCCACCTTTCTATTTATACCTTTATTATAGATATTAATTGTGATAGTTTTGTGAATATAAAAAGAAAAGCAAATGAATTAATCAATTGCTTTAATCTTAATTATGAAATAGAATGTTGTACCATCAATTTCATTTGATGTTACACCATATTCTAAATTATGCAGTTCAAATACATTTTTAACTATAGACAATCCTAAACCTGTTCCTATTGTATTTCTTTTGTGACTATTTTCATCTCTATAATACTCATCCCAGATTTTATTTTGTTTATCCAATTCTATTACATTACCATAGTTTGTAACTTTAAAAATAGCTTTATCATTATCCTTTAATAAAGATAATTTAATAGTCTTATCATCACCAGAATAATTAATCGCATTACCAATTAAATTGTAAAATACAGCATTCATTTTTTTACTATCAGCATCAACAATTATATTACTATCTACATCTACATCTATTTTATAATTATCTTTTTCTTTTAAATAATCAAATCTAGATAGGCAATCATTTAATAAATTAGACAAATCTAGCTCTTCTAATTCTAGCTTCATACTTCCGCTTTCTAATTTAGATAGTGTAAGTACATCATTAACTAAATCTGTTAGTCTATCTGATTCATTTATAATAATATTAAGAGCATCATTTCTTTTTTCTAAATTATCTCCATATAAATCCTTAATCATTTCTGCATAAGATTTAATTATTGTAAGTGGAGTTTTTAAATCATGACTGATATTAGCGGTAATGCTTCTTCTATATTCATCACTTTTCTTTATATCTATTTCAGCTTGGTTTAGTGTATTTGCAAGCTCATTAACCTCATTATAGCCCTTATTTGAAAAAGAAACATTTAAATTACCTTTGGATAATTCCTTAGCCTCATTTGTTAATATTTCAAGCGGACTCGATAAACTCTTTGATGCAATAAATGTGAATACTACGCCAATTACTATTGCAAATAGAGTTATAAAAATGAGTTGCTCAGTTATAATCATTTTTGTTGCTGTAATAGGTGTAATTCTAGTTGATGCAATAAACAATTCATTTGTTCCATCAATCTTTCTAATATATAAATACATATCAAATTTATCATCAGAATATATTAGTTTACTACTATCATATTCATCAAGTATTTTATTCTCATTAAAATCAAAAGAAAACCTGCCAACCATTTCCCCATTTTTAGGGACTAAATGATTTTGATTATTACTATCAAGTTCAATTACAGCAATATATATATGAATATTATCCATCATAGATTCTCTAGCTAAATAATCTATTTTTGAATTATCTATAACATATTCATTATAATATTTACTAGCTCTATTTTTTAAATTTGTTTTACTTCTTGCTTCATAATATGGTGTTATTAAAAATGTTTGGAATAACCAAATAACTAAAAGTAATATGCCTATAAGTAAGAAAAAATAGAATGCTACGTTAAATCTAAGTGATCTACTTTTTTTCTTCAAACTTATATCCTAAGCCTCTAGCAGTAACTATATAATCTCTATATGGTCCAAGATTATTTCTAAGCATTTTTATATGAGTGTCAACTGTTCTATCATCACCAAAATAATCATATCCCCATACATTAGATAATAAAGATTCTCTTGAGACTACTACTCCTTCATTATTGACCAAATAAAATAATAGTTCATACTCTTTTGGAGTTAATTCTATTTTCACTTCATCGACATATACATTTCTACCTGGTATATCTATTTTTAGTCCACCATATTCTTTATAATTATTCTTCTTTACACTCCTTCTAGTAATGGCATTAATTCTAAGCATTACCTCTTTAGGTGAAAAAGGTTTAGTAACATAATCATCTATACCCATTTCAAAACCATGAAGCTTATCATATTCCTCACTTCTTGCTGACAGCATTAAAATAGGAACATCTTTATATTTTTTAATTTCTTTTACAGCAGAGAAACCATCAAGCAAAGGCATCATAACATCCATAACAATTAGATCATAATCATTTTCTTTAGCTTTATTAATAGCTTCAATTCCATTACTTGCTAAATCTGTTTCATAGCCTTCAAATGATGCATATTCTTTTAATACTTGTTGGATTTTTACTTCATCATCAACAATTAAAATCTTCATAGCCTCACCACCCTTATATGGTAATTATAAAATAGAAATGTGATAGTTTTGTGAAAATTTTATAAAATACCATTTAAATATTCGTTTATTAAACTTGAATCATAACCTTTAGTAATTAATGATGAATAAAGTTTCATCCTTAATTTATTCTTATCAAGCATTTTATTTTTAATTAATAATTTATCAATATCTTTTTTTATAAGTTCATTATCATCATTATAATAATAATTATCGGTTTTATCATAACCTTTTGTTATTAAGTAATTATT
>JAILKD010000089.1 GCA_024694145.1 bacterium
GGTGTTGTTGCATCAAGTTATGCAAGCAAAACTGAAAAAGTTAAAGGTGTAATATTACTAGCATCATATTCAACAAAATCATTATCTAATAAAGAAGTATTATCTATTTATGGCACAAATGATGGCATTTTAGATAAAAAAGCATATGATAAAAACAAAAATAACCTTCCAAATAATTACACTGAATATGTAATAGATGGTGCTAATCATAGTCAATTTGGGTTATATGGACTTCAAAAGAAAGATAAAGAGGCTTCTATTAGTTTTGATACTCAATTATATATAACTGTTAATAAGATGATAGATTTTGTAAATAAAGATGATAATAAAGACTAAAATTATTAAGTTATAATAGAAATATTATAACTTTTTTGCTATAATTAAATATCATAGCGTATGGAAGTGATTTTTTATGTTAAAAGTATTATTGAGCAAGTTAAAAGAATCAACAATGAGTGTTTTACCTGTTACTTTAATTGTTCTAATTTTATCTTTTACACCACTTGCTAGACTAAGTGGAAAAGAACAATTAGTATTTGGAGTGTGCGCAGTATTCTTAATACTTGGTATAAGTTTATTTAGTTTAGGAGTAGATTTTTCAATGTCTGATATGGGTGAACAGGTTGGTTCATCACTTGTTAAGACAAAGAAAATATTAATTATATTACTTGTAGCATTTATAATGGGTTTATTAATAACAATAGCTGAACCTGACCTATCAGTTTTAGCTGGACAGATTAAAGGTGTGTTTAATGGTAATCCTTGGGTATTAATAATATCTATTGCAATTGGTGTAGGTTTGTTTTTATTACTAGCAGTATTAAAAATGATCACAAAGACTAATTTAAGTATGATGTTATTATTCTTCTATATGGCAATGTTTGCTGTTGCAGCACTTTTAATTGAACTTGGAAATTCTAATTTCCTAGCCATTTCTTTTGATTCAGGTGGAGTTACAACAGGACCTATCACAGTACCATTCATAATGGCTTTAGGTGTTGGTATAGCTGCAACTGTTGGTGGTAGAGATTCAAAAGAAAATTCATTTGGTTTAATTGCTTTATGTAGTGTTGGACCAATACTTGTAGTATTACTTTTAGGTTTAACTATTAATAGTTCTAAATTAGGACCTGAAATTATAACTAATGAAGTAGCTGCAGGAAGTTATGATATAGCTTCTAATGTAGTAGTTCATTTCTTAAAAAGTTTATTTGAAGAAGGTGTAGGAGTATTAATTGCACTTGCTTTAATAGTTGCTTGTTTCTTAATTATAAACTTTATATTTATTAAGTTGCCAAAAATTAAATTAACTAGAATTGCAATTGGCTTAGGAATTACATTTGTTGGATTAGTATTATTCTTAACAGCTGCAAAAGTAGGATTCTTACCAATAGGTTACAAATTAGGTAAATTAATGTCAGAAAATAAAGCAGCACTTGCTATATTTGGTTTTGCTTTAGGTATGGTTGTTGTACTTGCAGAACCTGCAGTACATGTTTTAACTAAGCAAGTTGAAGAAGTAACAATTGGTGCAGTTAAGAAAAGAACAATGCTTATTGCTTTATGTATAGGTGTTGCTATATCTATAATGCTAGCTATGATTAGAATAATATTTAATTTCTCATTATTATATTATTTAATTCCTGGTTATTTAATTTCATTAGGTTTAGCATTCTTTGTTCCATCAATTTATACAGGTATTGCATTTGACTCAGGTGGAGTTGCATCTGGTCCACTTACATCAAGTTTTATATTACCATTTGCAATAGGTGCAGCACTTTCACTTAATACAGTTGATGGAGTTGTTTCATCTAATTTATTAAGTACTGGTTTTGGAATTGTTGCAATGGTTGCTATGACACCACTTATTACAATCCAATTATTAGGATTTAAGTCAGTAGTACAAAGAAAAGCAATTGAAAAGCATAGATTAAAAACTATTATGTCTAGTGACGATGAACAAATTATTAATTTTATGTAGGAGGGCCTATGAAGAAGAAAGAATTAGATAATGCCCATAACAAGGCAAAAACTGATGGATTACAAGCTCCTAAAAAATTAAAAATTTTAGTAACTATTATTGATAGAAAGAAAGTAGATTTCTATGTATCAAATTTAGAAGGTTTTGGAGCAAATGTCCAAGAAATAATATATGCAAGTGGTACTACACCAAGAAAAGATATCTTAGGTATTAAGGTATCAGAAAAGGCAGTATTATTGTCTGTTGTTAGAGAAGATAAAATAAAAGAAATACTTGCTACATATGAAGATAAGTATTTTCAAACTAAAAATGGTAAAGGTATCGCCTTTACAATTCCAGTTAAGTCAATGATTGGCGTAACATTATATCAATTTTTAGCAGGTATAGAGAGGTAATTAATATGGATGATAAAAAATATGAATTAGTAGTATGTATCGTAAATAAAGGCTTCCATGAACAAGTAATGGTGGCTGCCAAAAATTGTGGTGCTAAAGGTGGTACTGTAATTAATGCTAGAGGTACATCTAAAGAAGATGTTGCTAAAAGATTTGATTATATAGTTACACCAGAAAAAGAAATTGTACTAATGGTAGTACCTCTTGAAATTAAAGATGATTTGCTTCATGCTTTATATAAAGAAGTAGGATTTAACACTCCTGGCCAAGGTATATTATTTACAGTTCCAGTAGATGAAACTGCAGGTATTGGTAAGAAGAGTGCTAAAAATGAAAAGGCTGAAGAAGTAAGTTATGAAGAATATCAAAAATCTAAAGAAGAAGCAAAAACTGATGTAAAAGAAGAGGAGAGTAAATAAACTCTCTTTTTGCCATAAAGAGGTGTTATAAATGTTAGATCTTAATCTTATAACAAGTGAAAATGTTGATTATGCTATTAGAGTTCAAAATGAAATATTTTCTGAATATAATGGCAAAAACAATTATTTAAGTTCCATAGGAAACTCTAAACAAAGCCAATTCTTCTTGGTCTTTGATAAGAAAAAATGCATTGGTGTTACAGGCATTTATTCTTATAAAAATGACCATGACAATGCTTGGATAGGTTTTTTTGGTATAAAAGAACAATATAGAGGTAAAGGATATGGTACTAAGGTTTTAAAGCTTACTGAAAAATATGCTAAAAGTATGGGCTATAAGTTTATGCGATTATTTACTGATAAGCTTGATAATGATATAGCTATTAATTTCTATAAAAATAAGGGATATACTTTTGAAGATTATAATAATGATAGTGAAGCTTTAAAAGATGAATTTAATGTTATTATTGGTTCTAAAAGTTTATGTGATGAAGAAGCTCCTTTATGGGATAATAGATTTATTAATTTAACTAAACAAACTTATAAACAGCAATATAATGAAATACTTGAAATAACTAATGACACAGAAACTCTTGATTCTAATGACGAAGTAACAGAAGAATATGAAGCAAAAAAAATAAAAGGTAAAATTAAAAAAAGATATAAGCTAGTTTCTAAACTAATGATAGCTAAAGATATTAAATATAGAGGAATATTATCTTATAGACACTTAAGAATTATAGCTTGGGTAGCTTTAGCTATATCACAGTATTGTTTAATACTAGGTATGGGTTTATCTTTGTTTCATAGGAGTTTAGCTTATCCAACTTGGATTTATAGATCACTTACTATTTTAGGTAACTTATCTATTCCATTTTTCTTACTTGCAACATTCTCTATAATACTCGCGCGAAATAGAACGTATAAGTCGCTCGTTATGTTTTATGGACTTACTTATTTAGGATTAGCATTTGTTATTATTTTTGTTTATGATAGATATATTGGTGGATTAATATATGAGATATCTGGCGAAACAGAAATGGCAAAGAATGTTGTATTATCACTCTTTAAGTTAAAAACAGACTTTAACGTATTTGGTGATTTATTCGTTTTAACATTATTTAATTTCTTCTTAAATTATGAATTAAATAGTAAATATAGTAAGAAAGCAGTAGCAGCATTTAGATCATTATGCGTATTACCTTTACTATTTGCATTAGTTGCATACATTTTAACTGTATTAGCTAAATTTGAATTTATAACAATGCCATTTGAAGTATATCCATTCTTACCAACTAAATCTCCACTAGTTTATTTAGTATTTATTTGTATGTCTTTATGGATTAAAAATAGAGAAAGATTATATATTAAGTTTGGAGCAACAAAGAAAGAATACAATATGTTCTTAAGAACAAATAAGAATTCTCTAGCATTTTCGGTGCATGTATGTTCCTTATTCATTTTAGTAAGTCTTTTAGACCTTATATTTGCCCTAACTATTCCAAGTGCAACTAATTATAATTTAGGACAAACTGCAGGATTGTTTTTAGCAATTCCGTTTGTATTACTATTCTCATATAGTAAAACACACACAGAAAGAGAATATGATATATTAGTTACTTTTATAGGTATTTTAATACTACTTTTTGCATATATAGAAGCAATTTATGAAATAATTATGGCTGTTATTAAATAATGTGCTATAATAGATATAGGAGGTATGCGATATGGATAAATATGTATGTGATTTATGTGGATATATTTACGATCCAGAAGTTGGAGATCCAGATAATGGAATAGCTCCAGGAACTAGCTTTGAAGATCTACCTGAGGATTACACATGTCCTCTTTGCGGGGCAGATAAAGGTAGTTTCTCAAAAGAATAATTAAAAGAAACGGCTATTAATAGCCGTTTTTTACGGGGTGATAATATGAAAGTTAAAGATTTAGTTTATATAGCTATATTTACATCTATTATATGCGTAATGTCACTTGTTACAATACCAACAACAGTTCCTTTCACATTACAAACAATGGCAATATTTTTGGTAATATTTATGCTTAAACCAGTTGACGGTATAATATCTGTATTATTATATATATTAATAGGTGCAATAGGGCTTCCTGTATTTGCAAACTTCAAATCAGGTTTTGGAGTATTAGCAGGTCCTACTGGTGGATATATTATAGGGTTTATCATAATGCCTATTGTTCCATTAGTTATCAAAAATAAGATAGTTGCTTCTATAATTGGTTTAATTATATGCTATACATTTGGTACTATTTGGTTTATTATGTTTAATACTTCAGGAATTCATTCATTCTGGAAAGTTTTAACTATATGTGTATTACCATTCATTATTCCTGATGGAGTTAAACTTATACTTGCTTATTTATTATCTAGAAGGCTTAAATTCTTAACAGAAGATACAAAAGGTCCTGGAGATGAAGATGATATTGAAGAAAAGAACACTATTGAATAGTGTTTTTTTATTGACTTTAAAATTGTATATGTTATAATATAAGAGCGGCTTGAAAAAAATGGAGGTTTAGCTCAGTTGGGAGAGCATCTGCCTTACAAGCAGAGGGTCAGCAGTTCGAGCCTGTTAACCTCCACCATTTGGAGCGGTAGCGAAGAGGCTAAACGCGTCAGACTGTAAATCTGATCCCTACGGGTTCGGTGGTTCGAAACCACCCCGCTCCACCACTTATAGATTTAAACACTTTATTAATTTGATAAAGTGTTTTTATTTTATAAAAAAGTATTGATTTTAAAAATAAAAGGCGTATAATCTAATTTGGAAATGATTTCCAATTTAGAGGTGATATAATGAGAAAATCAACTTATAATACTAACCAAAAAGAAGCAATAAAAGAGGCAGTTAAAGAGTTTTCTAATGGTTTTAATATTAAAGAATTAAAGGAATTACTAGATAGTAAAAACGCAAAAATAGGTTTAACAACAATCTATAGACTAGTTACTGAATTAGAAAATGATATGGTTTTAAAGAAGTATTTTGATGAAAAAAATATTGCCCATTATAAATATGTTAAAGATTGTATTAATGGAAATCATTTTTATTTGAAATGCACAAAATGCAACAAAATAGAGCATGTTGATTGTAGTTGTATTAATGATTTTCAAGCACATATTTATAAGCAACATAAGTTCTTACTTGATTCTAAAAATATTATTTTAGAAGGTTTGTGCTCTAACTGTAATAGGTTTTTTTAGGGGGATGATTATTTGAAAAAGGTATTAAGTTTAATTATTGCAGTTGTTTTTTTATTTGTTGTTGTATCTTGTAAATCAAAGAGTAATGTTGATATTGTTTCAACAACTTACGTCGGTTATGATTTTTCAAGAAATGTAGCAAAGGATAAAATGAATTCATCAATGTTATTAAAACCAGGTGAAGAATTACATGATTATTCACCAAGTGTAAGTGATATTGAAAAAATATTAGACTCAAAGATTTTTATTTATATCGGTGGAGAGTCAGATAGTGAATTTGTTGAAAAAGATATATTACCAGAAATAAATAAGAAAAAAACTACTGTAATTAATATGATGGATGTAGTTAAAAATGGTGGGCATATATATGATGAAGAAGATCCTGAATCATATATAAGTGATGAAACAATAGATGAAGAAGAGGAAGAATATGATGAACATATTTGGAACTCACTAACAAATGCTAAATTAATTATTAATGCTATTTATGAATCAATTATTAAAAATGATAGTTCAAACAAAGATTATTATTTAAATAATAAAGATTTATATATTGAAAAAATAGATAAAATAGATAATAATATAAAAGATGTTGTTAATAAAGCAAATAATAAATTAATAATATTTGCAGATAGATTTCCACTTTTATATTTTGTTAAAGAATATAATTTAGAATATGATGCAGCATTTAAGGGCTGTGAAACTAGCAAAGAAGCTAATCCTTTAACTATAGAAAAGCTTACAAAAAAAATATCAGATAATAACATTAAAATAATATTTACAATAGAATTATCTGAAGCAAACATTGCAAGTGCTATAGTTGAAAACTTAAAGAAGGAAGGCAAAAATGTCTTAGTTAAGACTTTTTATACAATGCATAACGTAAGTAAAGAAGACTTTGAAAAGAATATGACTTACGTTGATTATTTAAACATTAATCTAAACAGTTTAAAAGAAGCTCTTAATTAGTAGGAGGTGGTACCATGTTATTTGAAGTTAATAATTTAACTTTAGGCTATGAGAAAAAAGAAATAGTCATTAAAGACATTTCTTTTAGTGTTAACGATAAGGACTTTATAATTATTACTGGAAAAAATGGTGCCGGGAAATCTACTTTAATTAAAGGTATATTAGGCTTAATAAAACCTATGAGTGGAGAAATAGTGTTTTCTAATGAATTAAAGAAAAACATGATAGGATATATGCCTCAAGAGACAAAGGTTGATGCATCATTTCCTGCTAGTGTATATGAAATAGTTTTATCTGGAACTATTAATAAAATGGGGAAAAATCCTTTTTATAAAAAAGAATTAAAGAAAAAAGCAATTGATGCTTTAAAGATTTTAAATATTTATGATATTAAAAACAGGTCATTTCAAGATTTAAGTGGTGGACAACGTCAAAAAACACTTCTTGCAAGAAGCTTATGTGCTACAGATAAGTTATTAATATTAGATGAACCATCTAATAACTTAGATCAAGCATCTAGAGAAGAGTTTTATTTATTATTAATGAAATTGAATAAAGAATTAGGTATTACAATAATAATGATAAGTCATGATCAAGACATAGATAGAGTTTTAGGTACAAAGCAATTAATTATTAAAGACAACGGGTATGAATTTAAAGATATCGAGGTAGAAGAAGATGATTTATAGTATATTTGATATTCTATCTAGAACTTATATTAAAAATGCCTTTATTGTTGGTGTAATGATGTCTTTAGCTGGTGCACTACTTGGTGTATCACTTGTACTTAAAAAACATTCTATGATCGGGGATGGATTATCTCATGTAGGCTTTGGTAGTGTTGCTTTAGCAGCATGTATAGGAATTGCTCCACTAGCTTTTGCAATACCTTTGGTAATAATATCTTCATTCTTTATTATTTGGCTATCTAATAAGAGTAAAATCTTTGGAGATAGCGCCATTGCGCTATTTTCAACACTTGCACTTGCTATTGGATATGCCGCAATAGAGATGGGCGAAGGTGTAAACTTTAATGTTAGTAGCTATTTATATGGTTCCCTTTTAGGCGTAACTAAAATGGAAGTAGTACTAAGCATTGTAGTAGCTTTATTAGTTATAATAACTTATTTATTTCTATACAATAGAATATTTTCAATTACATTTGATGAAACATTCTCTAAGTCTACAGGTATGCATACAAACTTAATTAATATATTATTATCTATATTAATAAGTTTAACAATTGTTATTGGTATGAAAGTAATGGGTGCGTTACTTATAACAGCATTAATAGTATTTCCTACATTATCAAGTAGACAAATATTTAAAACATTTAAAGGTGTAACAGTATTTTCAGTTATATCTAGTGTATTATGCTTTATAATTGGTTTATTACTAGCTTGCTCAATTAACAACTTACCTATAGGTTCATCAATAGTATTTGTTAATTTTATTTATTGTATAATATGTTTTATAATAGGAAAGATTTTAAAAAGTAAAGAAATTAAAGCGTAAAAAAAACTCCGAAATTTTCGGAGTTTTATTTATTATCTACTATAGAATTCGACAATTAGTTGTTCATTAACTTCTGGTAAGAATTCATTTCTTTCAGGGAATCTTACGAAAGTAGCAGCCATTTTGTTTTCATCAAATGCAACATAATCGCATCTAACTAATTTAGCTTCTAAAGCTTCTTTAACTACTTTTAAGTCTTTGCTAGTTTCCTTTAAAGTAATTACTTGTCCTGGTTGTAGGCGATATGAAGGAATATCTACCTTTTTACCATCTACTAGGAAATGACCATGATTAACAAGTTGTCTAGCTTGAGCACGAGTTGCAGCAAATCCTGCTCTATAAACAACATTATCTAATCTTGATTCAAGTAATTTTAAGAAGTTAACACCATGAACACCAGCCATTTTACCAGCTTCAAGGAATGTCTTATGAAATTGCTTTTCATTAACACCATAAGTGAATCTAACCTTTTGCTTTTCTTGTAATTGAATTCCGTATTCAGTTAATTTGCTACGTTTTTTACCATGTTGTCCTGGTGCGTATGGACGCTTTTGTAATTCTTTTCCTGTTTCAGATAAAGAATAGTTTAATCTTCTTGAAATTTTCCAAGTTGATCCTGTGAATTTACTCATTTTGTTTTCCTCCTTTTATATATTTTGCGTTACTAATAAAAGGCTTCTTATTTTGATTATAGACTATAATATATTCGCCTACTCAGCTAGGCTACTATAATATAAATTATAATATAGTATCTATAAAGTAATAAGTGCTGAACTTTACGAACGCAAAAATATTATATTATATAATAATATGAATGTCAAGAAAAATATTTCTTTACTATAATTTTTTAAGTATATCAAATGGATCAAGTCCATCGAGAAACTCTATTTCATAATCATTTTTCCCTATAGTATTCATAGAACATGTAAGTAAATAGCTATACTTATCATCTACAAAGATATATCTTGAATGAAGAGTAGAGCCATATCTAATTGAAATGTTTTCTGGAATAGTTAAATCTTTTAGTTTGTTATTGCTAGTAAATAGTATAAACTTAGTAGAAGTATAAGCTTTTAAAAAATCTATTACATCACTATCTATATATTTATCAACAATCTTTATATTATTTTTGGATATCTTTGTGATTCTATTAAATGTAATAATTGATGTAGGTATATCACCTTTTTCAATATACTCATAATTTTTACCAAATAATATATCCTTATAATTATTACTTTCTTTTTCTAAATCTTGGATTCTATTATCTTTATCTATATCTTTAGTTAATAAATAATCAACTTTGTTATTTAACGACTTAATGTTTTCACTACACTCTAAACACCTTTTTTCATTTATAGAATATCCATTAAGCAAATAATCCTTTAACACGTTTGTTGCCCATCTTCTAAACTCTATACCACGTTTTGTATTTACCCTATATCCAATAGAGATTATCATATCAAGATTATAGTATTTAATCATACGTTCGATTTTTCTTTTTCCTTCAATTTGAACTTGTAAGGAATCCTTACATGTTCGATTTATTTCAAGTTCGTTTTCTTCATAAATATTATTAATATGCATTGTTATATTTTCTCTAGTTGTTTTATATAATCTTGCAATTTCATTTTGATTTAACCACACCGTATCTTCAGTTGGACTGACATTTACATCAATTGTTATTTCTCCATTTTCATATCTTACTA
>JAILKD010000096.1 GCA_024694145.1 bacterium
TATATCTATAAAATCATTTAATCTTATAAAAGATTTTTATGGGGTTGAATATTCTAATAGAGTTATTAGAAATACTGCACTATATTTAAAAGAGTATTTAAATACAGATTATATTTATCACTTTAATAAAGATGAATTTTATTGTATTTTAGATGGAATAAATGATTTAAGAACAGTTGAAAAGAAATCACTTGATTTAATTGATTATTTAAGATTACATGTAAATAAGAATGCATCAAGACTTGAGGCAAGATTTATTGTTGGAGCACTTCGTTATAAATCTCAAACATTAGTTAAAGATATTGATTTATTACTAGACTATGTTGGCTTTGCCAATAAAAGCGCTCAACAAAGCGCTAATTCATTTGCTTATTATGATGCAAATCTTTATAAAGAAGCATTTAATGATACATCTTTAACTGCAAATATAAATGAAGCTATAGATAATAACAAAATAGGGGTAGTATATAATCAAGTTATTGATTTAAATAATATGACCACAGCATTTTATAGAATAAATCCAACTATTCCTATGCTTAATGCTAAAAAAGAAGAAATAGAATCTATTATAGCTATTAGAGGTTTATCATTTAAACTTGAAATATTAATGATAAGAAAATCTATTAGTGAAATACTTAAGTTTTATGATAAGAATAAGAAATATATAAGAATAAGCTTAAAGGTTAGTTATGATACAATCTTGCATAAAGAATTCTTATCATTTATGAAACGTTTAGTAGTTGATAATAAACTTCCAAAAGGCTTAATTATATTTGATCTAGTTGGTAAAAGAAAAATCATTACAAAAGAAGTAGAAGCCTTATCTAATATGGGTGTTAGATTTATGTCAGGCTATATAGAAGATTGTATGTTGTTTAGTATAAACTATTTTAGAGTATCTTATTTGCTACCACACTTAAATACAGAAAAAGGGAAGAAAGTATTAGTAAGTTTAAAACAAATGAGTGAACCACTTGAAACTAAATTAATAATAGATGGAGTAAGTAAAGAAGAGTTATATTCACTTAAAGAAAATGAAATAGATTTAGTTTCATATGGTAAAGAATTAACTATAGATGATATTTTAAAAAGGATGGAGGAATAATTATGAACGATAGTAATTTAAAGATTGAACGATTCTTTAAAGCATTTGAAGATGCTAATTACCTAACTAATAAAATATCATTTCATCTTACTAAATCAAGCTTGGAAACACTTAAGAATGTCAATATGATTATTGATAGTTATTTGGCTGGGGAAACAAATGAAAAGCCAAAAATGTTGCTTAATATTTTTGGAATGCTTCAAGCATTATTTGTTGGTGTAGATGCTTTATATGGCTTATCTTATGGTGTTACTAACAAAAAATGGAGTGTTAACGTCAATAATAATCCAGAACTACGTGAAATAAAGTATGTTAGAAATGATGTTGTAGGACATCCTACAAAGCGTCTATATAACGATAATAAAATAGGTTATTGCGACTTAGATTTAGATAAGACATCTTATTATGAACTTGTATATAAAATCGCTATACCAAGCGATAATTCTGAAGATATAACTAATCATACAGTTGATTTAATGAAGACAATAGATAGTTATATGCTTGAATCATCAAAGGTACTTGATGAAATATATAAGAGAATGCTTCTTGAAAATAATATCAATAATGAATATTATTCTGAATATGCATATTCACTATATAAAGATTATAGAATAGGTATTAAAAATTATGATACTCTCGAACGCATAAAAGAAAAATATATGAGAGCATTTGAACTTGATGCATCAAGCCATGACCGTTTTATTTGGAGAATTAATCAATTAGAAGAACTATTTAAATGGGATGAAGCTGAGCATAATGAAATTCTTATTTATTTAATATATTACATCATAGAAAAAATATATAGAATGTGTAATGAGCTAGATGATTTAGATTTTTCTAATATAGTATTATCTTATAGTGTTCCTAAAAAAGTAAAAGATTATGTTGATTTTGTTAGAAAACATAATATTGACGAAACTGTATTAAATGATAACTATCATCCAAATTTCCTTTCTCTTCTTGAAAAGATGAATGAATTGGCTAATAAGAATAGAGCAATTCTTAAAGTTAATGATATGTTTTTGAAGAATAAGAATAATCAAATGCGTGTATATTTATTAGGATGTATGTTTAATTATGAAAGTTAAATTAAATAATGAATCGATAAACTCTTTTTTAGAAAGAATGCATTTATCTAAAAAAAAGATTTATGATTTAAAAATAAATAAGAAAATTGATGGAAATTTTGATGAAATTAAAAATGGTTATATAGAAATAAACTTGGATGAAGAGACTAATTATAAACCAATGGAAGGAAATCTTGATATTATATATGAGGATGATAATTTGTTAGTAGTTAATAAACCTAGGGGCATTATTATTCATGATGAAACTAATTCCCTAGCTAATATTGTTGCTAATTATTATATTAAAAATAATATAAAATCAGAAATAAGATTTCCATCACGTTTGGATAAGGATACTACTGGTGTAGTAATATTTGCTAAAAATATGATAATGGCTTCATACTTGGATTATCTATTTGCAAGTGATTTGGTTGATAAAGAATATATTGCATTATGCCATAATAAGTTTAGTGAGTTAAGTGGTAAGATAACTTATAGTATTTCTACTGATAGACATAACAATAATAAAATGGTAACAACTATTAATGGTAAAAAGTGTAAAACTTTATATAAGGTTTTATATAATGGAAATATTAGTTATGTTTCTTTAATAATTAAAACTGGTAGAACTCACCAAATAAGAGTGCATTTATCTAAAATAGGTCATTCTATATTAGGAGATAAAATATATGGTGATGGAATTGGTAGTTTAATGCTTCATTGTAGGAAAATTGAATTTAGTAATTATGATGGAACAAAACTATCATTTATTGCTTCAAATAGTGAATTTAATAAAAAATTAGAAGAAATTGGTGCATAAATGCACCTTTTTTTGTTAACAAATAGTTAATTTTCTATTGAATTATTAGAATAAATATATTATTATATTTATGGTTTTGAAATAATTTATGAGGGAGGTGAAATCTTGAAAGATTACGAGTCTTATAGAAATAATGGGAATAAAGACATTCCTGATAACCCTAAATTAAAGAAAAACGAATTTTATAATAGACAATTTCAAGATAACATACTTCCTGGTGAATATTATGATTGTAGAGTAAACGGACTAGAGTGTGAACTTGATGATAAAGATAACTTTGCATATGATTCTGGTGAAAAAGGTGCAAAGCAAAAAGATTTTGATGATATTCAAGAATTAACAAATGCTGTTGGTAATACATCAGCATCAGCATCAACTGCTTCATCTACATCAATAGTAGAAAGTGCAGGAACAGTAATTACAGGTACAGCAACAGTAGTTGTTGGTGCATCTGCAGCTGTTGTAGCATTTAATGCAGTTGGTAAAGATATACCAAAGCTTAAGATTAATTCAATAGATGCAGGGTCTCGTTATGTTCACTACAATGTAGAAGCAACTAATCTAGATTTAAGTAAAGAATATAGCATAGTAGTAAAAAATGGTTATCACTCATTTAAAATTGAATGTAATGAAGGGATTAATGATGAGTGGGTTTATGATTTAAAACCAGGCTTACAATATACACTTACTCTAGTAGGTATAAATGGATTTGGTGATTCTGTTGAATATAGTACTACAGCATTTGAAACTATATCAAATGATACAACACTTGGTTTTAATAAAATTGAATTAATATATAATAATGATTTAACATGTGGAATCAATTATAAAGCAACAATAGTTGATGATACAAATAAATTTGATAGTACTTATATGATAATGAAGTATGTAGATGGCGATATATTATTAGATTCTCGTGAAAAAGAAAAATACATAAGTAATACACTTACATATACATTTAAAGATAATATTTATTCTGGTTCATTATCACTTGTTAATGAAGGTAATATTCAAATTGATACTTTCTATAACATGGGTAGTGATAAGGATAAGTTATTAAGTAGTGAAGTTAGTGAAATAAAATATCCTATAAGTATTAAATCAGATTCTGAAAATTTAACAATTTCTGGTGATTATGGTCTTGTTAAAGATTTAAAGAACATAAGAATTAAGAAAGAAAACTTATATGCAAAAGTAACATTCTATAGTTATAAGGATGAAGCAACTCCAATAGAAGAAGAAATAAATATAAGTAATAATAACTTTATTTATACAACACAAATACCTAAGAATGCTTCGTATGCAAGTATAGATATTGGTTATTATGATGCATCTAAAAAATACACATCAGTTAGGAAAATTGATAGGTATGAAATTAATGCTTATGACCCAGAATTTAAAGCAAGCTATAAATTATGGGGTAATGCACTTAAAATTTATGGTGGATATGAAATTCCTGAAGGCATTTCAAATGTAAGAGAAAAAGCTATAGATTATGTAGCAACAATCAAATTATATAACTCTGATCAAATAGAAACTGTAATTAATAAGAATATTGAAATAGTTGATAACGAATTTGTCCTAAAACAATTATTATATATGGATACAGATTATATAAGCTTTGATTTAGGATATTATGATGATAGTGAATATGTTTCGGTTTTAAAAATAGATAAAACAGAAATTGATCATGAAACTGACTATGGAATGGATGGCATAGTTGGCCCTCAAGATGAAGATAAAATGAATATTTTATGGAGTTGGGATAATGATCAAGAATTAGCTAATATAACATTGTTAACTGAATTTGATACAGATAATCCAGATATTTACTATAAGATTGAATTGCTACAGCAAGGCGATTGGCACTGGGATGAAGAATATTATGACTATGTTCAACTTGGTGAATATATAGGAAATGAAAATCCTGAATTTAAAAATATTTCAGTTGCAAAAACTGGTGATACACCTTTAACAATGAAATATACTAAATATATGAGATTTGCTTCTTATGAAGAAGAAGTTGAAGAAGTTGAAATAGGAACAGCTGACTTTAGTAGTGATAATGTTATATTTGATATAACTAATCATTGGACTATATCAGGAAACTTCCAATTAAGTTCAACAGGTGTTAAGTATATGAGTATATATAATGAAGGTGAAGATGATTATGATATTGATATTGAAGATGCAGATGTAACACTTTACTTCTTCAATTCAAGTTTGGAAACAACTTATACAGTGCCTATTAATGTTAGTATTTATACTCCTGATGGGGAAACAGAGCGCCCTGTATTAACATTTACTGACGAGTTGCCTGCTAGTTTCACTGATATTCTAGGTTATAACATAGAATATGAAATAAAATATCATGAAAAGTATGGTGGAAACATAAGATTGTTAAAATCTGATGGAATAGAAGGCTGTGGAGACTTGTATTATTCCCTTGGAATGAAAGAAAAACAAGTAACATTACTTCCTGATAATAAGATAGAATTAAGCTATAGTTTCTATTCATATATACCTAGTGATGGTGTTCTTAAATGCGAAATATTTGATGGCGTTGGTGATCCAATAGAAACACATATATTAGAAAAAGATGAAGCAACAGGATTATATAATTTTAATGTTACTATTGAATCAACAAAAACTGTAAACATCAACTTATATGATTCTAGTGATCATGAACATCAAAGCAGTTTAATTGGTGGATATGAAAACTATGATGATTATAATTTAATGGTTGATAGTTCACATGTTTTATACAATGATGGTATTACTAAAGATAATATAATGTGGACAAATGGCGAAAATGGTAAGGATATATTATTCTTTACTGGATTTGAAGTAGTAGATACAAGTGATGGATGGTATACATTCTCTATGGATCATATTGTTAATAAATATGCTTATGATAGTGAAGTAGGAGATTATGTTCCAACAGTTGTAAAAGAATACAAAGATACAACAGATAAATACATTATGGTTGGAAATCTACCTGCACTTAATGATGGTGAATATTATCAAATAGATAGTGTTATTAGATCATACTGTGATAAAGGCTTTAGTAATGGTGGAATTGAAATAATTAGTAAGAAGCTAAATGGCGAAGCATTTAAGCCAGATGACATAATGGATTTTAGTCAATATTCTGAAGGATCGTTTGATGGACGAATGACGGGCTATGATAGCACATCAGATACTACAAGTTACTTATTTACAATTCCAGCAAATATGTATTATGCTCCAGATTTAATGGTTAAAGTAATAGCTGATACAGAAGAATATGAATTTAAATTAAGTGAATTATATTCTGGAGATCCAACATCTTATGGTGGTTATGGACCACAACAAAATTGTGTATTCGAACTACCTGGAGATAAATCAGGTGCTTCAGTACAATTAAAGATTAAGTTAAATTATAGTTTGACTACTGAAAAGTATAACAAATTAGTTGCGTTAGGTTTAATTGATGTTATAGGTGATTCATTATATAGCGAATATACTGTAACATTTATGGTTTAATGGAGGGATAAAATTATGAAAAAAGAAAGAACAAAAGGTCAAAAAATTTGGACCATTATACAAATTGTAATTATTTCGATTTTATTAATTGCGTTTATTACATGTATAGTACTAGAAGGAGTATTACCAGATGATAGTTTTACTATCTGGATGAGAGATAATGTATGGGATATTGATAAAACAACAGCCATTTTAAAAACACATGTTCCAACATTAATTAATTGTGTAATATGGTTTATAATCATATTTGCAATTTGCAAAATTGTTAGAATAATCTTTAGAGGATATATGCAAAAGAGTAAGAGAGCAAAAACTGTCATTACATTATTAGATGGTTTTGTTAAATATGGTTGTGGACTTGCTTTAATTATAATCTTCTTAAAGGGTTGTGGTGTAAATACAACAGCTCTAATTGCATCAGTTGGTATTTTAACATTAGTTGTAGGTTTAGGTGCTCAAAGTTTAATTGCCGATATTATCGCTGGTATGTTCATTGTATTTGAAAATGAATATAACGTTGGTGAAATTGTTGCTATTGATGACTTTAGAGGTGAGGTAGTAGAAATTGGTATTAGAAGTACTAAATTATTAGATACTGCTGGAAATATTAAAATAATTAACAATAGTGATATTAAATCTGTAGTTAATATGTCTAGAGAATTATCACTTGCTATTATTGATTGTGAATATCCATATGATGTACCACAAGAATTAGTAGAAAAGATTTTAATGGAAAACTTAGATACTATTAAAGAAAAGATTCCTGCAATTATTGATGGACCATATTATAAGGGTGTTAGTTTATATGAAGATAGTAATGTTGCATGCCGTTTAGTAGCTCAATGTAAGGAAGTAGATAGATTCCAAGTACAAAGAGATTTACTAAGAGAATATAGAATGCTATTCGTTAAGAATGGATTCGATTTATCTTTCCAACAAGTTGTTGTTAACCAACCTTCTAAGTTTACTAAAACAGTTAGTGAAACTGAAAAGAAAAAGGTTGAAGAATTCGTTAATGATCAAAAAGAAGCTTCTCAAGCTTTAGATGCTCAAGAAAGTGAATAGAATAATGGCTCAAGAATACTTGAGCCTTATTTTTTATTATGTTATAATTTTACTTGAAGGAGATTACGAATATGACATATGAACAATATATTTTTATAGCTTATTTAGGTGTTTTAATCTTAATGAGCTTAATAGCTTTCTTTTTATTTGGAAAAGACAAAAAAATGGCTCAAAATGGTGGAGGAGCCAATAGAATTAAAGAAAAAATATTACTAGGCTTTTGCGCATTAGGTGGAGCAATAGGAGGTTCACTTGGTAGAATAGTATTCCATCACAAAACTGATAAATCCTATTTCTCATTTACTATATACTTAGGAATGTTACTACAAATAGCTACATTATTATTTGTAGGCTACATTGCCTTTATATATTAGGAGGTGTAATTTATGGCTAAAACAAGTTTACAAAAATCACACTCTAAAGCTAGTAATTTTAAATTAACATTAATTTGTTTTTTAACTATTTTATTCTTTGCAGTATTATGGGCTGGGATAGTTTTATTAAAACAAGAAAAAACATTCGCAATTGTTTTAACATCAATTGGTGGAATTGGAACTGTTGCTTGCTTCTTACTACTTAATGCATTTAGTAGAGGTTAATATGTTACCATCTGATAATTATATGTTACTTAGTTTTATTAATATGAAATTAAGAGACTTCTATGATGACTTAGATTCATTATGTGATGATTTAGATGAATCAAAAGAAGAAATAACAAACAGGTTAGGATCTATTGGATATATCTATAACATAGACTTGAACAAGTTTGTTGAAAAATAAAAAAAACTATTATATAATATAGTTGCAATGGATATTGAAGACATGCAAAGAAAAAGAGGATAGAGCCGACACTCTATCCTCTTTGCTTTTGGACGGCAATGGATATTGAAGAAGTCTTAATCTACGTCTAGATTAAAACTTATACAATGCTAAATAAAAACTACTGTTTTTTACCTTGCATAATCATTATAACAACTAGTGCTATAATGAGGATTACTAAGTAATCCATATAAGTTCCTCCTAAATGGTATCCATTGCCACCTTCGAATGATTTCTCATTGTCATACATCCAGCAATTATATTATAGCGCAAAAGGGTATACAAAACATAAAGATTTTTTTGAAAAAATTATTATTTTTTGACCATGAATTTGCATAAAGTAAAAACGGCTAGTTTTAGCCGTTTTTACTTTGCTTCCTTTTTTAATTTTTCCATGAATTCTTTAATAGCTCTTTCATAACTTCCTGTATCTTTTGCTTCATAATAAACAGTATTAATTAATTCATCAGGAAGGTATTGTTGCTTAACATAACCATTCTTATAATCATGTGGATATTTATATTCGTATTTACCACTTTTTAGTTCCTTATTTAATATATGTGGTGGTATTTTCATGCTAGTTAAATTATCTAAATCTGCTAGGGCTTTATCTATTGCTAAATATGTTGAATTACTCTTAGGAGAAGTAGCTAAATCAACTATTGCATAAGCTAGAGGAAGTCTTGCTTCAGGTAGTCCTAAATGAAGTGCTGCTTCACATGCTGCATAAACTCTAGGTCCAACATTAGGATTACCAAGTCCTATATCTTCATATGCACTACAAAGAAGTCTTCTACAAATAAATTCTAAATCACCTGTTTTTAAGAGCCTAGCCATATAATGTAGTGCAGCATCAGGATCAGAACCTCTAATAGATTTTATCATTGCGCTTGCACAATCATAATAGTTTTCGCCCTCTTCATCAATTAAGAAAGATTTTTTACCAATTAGTTTTTGCGCATTTTCTAGTGTTAATTCATCTTTATCTAGCATTGAAACAACTTCAAGCATATTTAGTGCTGTTCTAATATCATTACCTGATGAATAAGCAATGTATTTTATTATATCACTACCTATTTTTGGCAATTTTTCTTTTTCTATTGTCCTATTAATTAGAGTTACTATATCATCTATACTAATTTCATTCATTCTATATACATGACATCTTGATCTAATAGCTGGGTTAATTGATCTATATGGGTTTTCAGTAGTTAATCCTATAATAATTAATTTACCACTTTCCATATATGGAAGAAGAAAATCTTGTGTGTTTTTATTCATTCTATGAATTTCATCAATAACACAAATAGTATCATCATAATATTTAGTACTATTAGCTATATCTTTTAATTTTTCTTTATTATCAGTTGATGCATTAAATGAGAAACTACTCATTGGATAAAAAGATGCAATAATCTCAGCAATACTAGTTTTTCCACAACCTGGAGTACCATATAAAATCATAGAAAAAAGCTTTTCTTGATTAAGCATTTTAGTTATTATTCCTTTTTCACCAACTAAGTGATCTTGACCTATTATATCTTTAAATTCTTTAGGCCTAATACGATATGCAAGTGGCATCATAAGTATCAACTCCATTAATAATTATATCATAAAAAAGCGTAGTATAAACTACGCTAATTTTATTTCTTTAAGCAAAGAGTATAAATGTTTTTACAATCGACTTCATTTAACTTCATAAAGCCATCTCGTTCTTTACCGGCAACACCTAACATTTTAACTAAATAATCAATATCTTTTGCTTTTGCGCCTAATTCCTTAAAAGTTAGAGGCATTCCAATTGATTTTAAGAAGTCTTGGAATTTTTTGATTCCTTTTAATCCATCTGCTTTAGGGTTAGATGTTTGTTTTACTCCGAATATTCTAACAGCCATTTGTTGGAATCTTTTTGGATCATGATCAATTGTATATTTCATCCAGTGAGGCATTACTACAGCTAGCCCTGCACCATGAGCTACATCATATAATGCTGAAAGCTCATGTTCTAGTCCATGACTATTCCAATCTTGTGACCTTCCTTCACCAATTAAATCGTTATGAGCTATTGTACCTGCCCACATTAAGTTTGCTCTTTGATCATAATTAGTTAAATCAGCTAATACTTTTGGAACTGTATTAATCATTGATAAAACAACTGCTTCACATAATCTATCAGAAGTTTCAACTTCTTTAGTGTTAGTAAAATATCTTTCAAATACATGAGCAATAATATCTGTTGCTCCACAAGCTGTTTGATATGCAGGTAGAGTTTGAGTTAAATCAGGGTTTAAAATTGAGAAAACTGGCCTAATTAAATCTGAAGTAAATCCACGTTTTAAGCCAAATTCTTCATTTGTGATAACAGAAGAACCGCTTGTTTCACTTCCTGCCGCTGCAATAGTTAAAATAGTAGCAACTGGAAGTGTCTCTTTTGGCATATATGTATAACTATATATATCCCAAAAATCACCATCATACTTTACACCCATACCAATAGCTTTGGCACTATCTATAACTGATCCACCACCAACAGCTAAAATAAAATCAATTCTGTTTTCTTTGCATAGTTTGATTCCTTCATAAACTAAACTTGCTCTTGGATTAGGTTTAACTCCACCAAGTTCAACATGTTTTATGAAATTTAAATCAAGAGAAGATTTGACTCTATCTATTAAACCTGATTTTACTGCAGAGCTAGAACCATAATGAATCAAAACATTAGTTCCACCATATTCTTTAATTAATTTTCCTACTTCATATTCAGTTTCTTTACCAAATACAATTTTTGTAGGGTTACAAAATGTAAAATTATCCATAATAACACCATCCTTTACACATATTGTATCATTTTGTTTCAAAAAATTTTAATATTTTTTTTAGGCAAATATTAATTTTATTAATAGAAATAAAATGCTTTCATTATCTTTTTCCTTTAAATTGTAAAAACAATTTAGTATAATATTATGCGGAGGTAAGAAAAATATGAAAAAACCTGTAACTTTAATTATTATGGATGGCTATGGATTAGCACCTGCTGGAAAAGGCAATGCTATTAGCCAAGCAAAGAAACCAAACTTAGATGAATTTTTTAAAAAATATCCAAATGCACAACTTGGTGCAAGTGGGGAAGATGTAGGGCTACCTGATGGACAAATGGGTAACTCAGAAGTAGGACACTTAAATATTGGTGCTGGAAGAATTGTTTATCAATCACTTACTAGAATTAATAAAGCTATTAAAGATGGCACTTTTAATACAAACAAAGCTTTTTTAGATGCTATTAACTATGCAAAGGAACATAATTCAAAACTACATATTTTTGGATTAACATCAACTGGTGGTGTTCACTCACACACTAATCATATGATTGCATTAATTGAACTTGCAAAATCATATGGTGTTGAAACTTATGTACATTGCTTCCTAGATGGTAGAGATGTACCACCAAAAAGTGCAAAAGAATTTTTACAAAGCATAATGGCTCATGGTAATATTGCAACTGTATCAGGAAGATATTACTCAATGGATAGAGATAAAAACTGGAATAGAACACAACTTGCATTTGATGCAATGACTATTGGAAAAGCAGAAAAATGTGGCATTATTGAAGGACTTGAAAAATCATATGAAAATGGCGTAACAGACGAATTTGTTGTTCCATATATTACAAATGAAAAAGGTATGATTACTGATAATGATGCAATTATTTTTGCAAACTTCCGCCCTGATAGAGCAATCCAAATTGCTACAGCATTCTCTAATCCAGAAGCTATTAAGGTTGGTACTCCTTTAGTAAAAGAAGGTACACAACCACTAGATACTAAAAATGCTCCAAAGAATATTTTCTTTGTATCAATGATGTTATATGCTGAAAGTGTTAAAGGTGAAATTGCCTTTGGTATTCAAAACTTAGATAATACATTTGGTGATTTACTACCTAAATATGGTAAAAAACAATTACGTATTGCTGAAACAGAAAAATATGCACACGTTACTTTCTTCTTCGATGGTGGAGTAGATAAGCAAATTGAAGGATCAAAGAGAGTATTAGTTAACTCACCTAAAGTAGCTACATATGATTTAAAGCCTGAAATGAGTGCTTATGAAGTAACTGAAAAAGTATTAAATGAAATTGAAAATGATACACCAGATGCTATTATTCTTAACTTTGCTAACTGTGATATGGTTGGACATACAGGAGTTATTCCTGCCGCTATTAAAGCAGTTGAAGCTGTAGATGATTGTGTTGGTCAAGTTGTAAGAAAAGTAAATGAAAAAGGTGGAGTATGTGTAATCATTGCTGACCATGGTAACGCTGATAAGATGCTTGATGAAGAAGGCAAACCATTTACAGCACATACAACAAACCCAGTTCCAATTATTGTAACTGATGAAAATGTAACTGTAGAAAGTGGTATTCTATCAGATGTTGCTCCAACATTATTACACTTTATGGAAGTTCCACAACCTTCTGATATGACAGGACATTGCTTAGTAAAGGAGAAATAATATGCCAAATATTACAGATATTTACGCTAGAGAAGTACTTGATTCTAGAGGAAACCCTACAGTTGAAGTAGAAGTATATCTAGAATGTGGAATTAAAGCAAGTGCAATTGTTCCATCTGGTGCTTCAACAGGTATGTATGAAGCAATAGAACTTAGAGATGGCGAAAAACGTTATATGGGTAAAGGTGTTTTAAAGGCTGTTAATAATGTTAATGAAATCATTGCTCCAAAAATTATTGGTTATGATTGTAGATGCCAAGCTCAAATTGATAATGAGATGATTAAATTAGATGGCACACCTAATAAAGCTAATTTAGGTGCAAATGCTATTTTAGGAGTATCTCTTGCAGTATTAAAAGCTGCTGCAGAATATTCTGATTTGCCGTTATATAAATATATTGGTGGATGTAATGGTAAAATATTACCTACACCTTTAATGAATATATTAAATGGTGGAGCTCATGCAAACTTTTCTACTGATTTCCAAGAATATATGATTTGCCCAGTAGGATTTAAGAAATTTAGTGATGCCCTATGTGCTAGTAGCGAAGTCTTCCACACATTAAAAGCATTACTTAAAGAAAAGAAGTTAACTACAACAGTAGGCGATGAAGGTGGATTTGCTCCAATACTAAAAAGTAATAAAGAAGCACTAGGCTTAATCACTGAAGCTATTGAAAAGGCTGGATATGTTAATGGTGTTGATTTTGTATTAGCACTTGATGTTGCTAGTAGTGAATTCTTTAACCCAGAAACAAAAAAATATGATTTAAAATGTGAAAAGAAGAGTTTAACTAGTGAAGAGATGATTAAATATTATGAAGATTTAATTAAAAAATATCCTATCATTTCTATTGAAGATGGCCTTGATGAAAATGATTTTGAAGGTTGGAAATTATTAACTAAGAAGTTAGGTAATAAAATTCAATTAGTAGGTGATGACTTATTTGTTACTAATACTAAGAAATTAAAGTTTGGTATTGATAATAAAATGGCCAATTCAATTTTGATTAAGATCAATCAAATTGGAACAATCACTGAAACTCTTGACGCCGTAGAAATGGCTAAAAGAGCAGGTTATACAGCAATTATATCACATAGATCAGGTGAATCAGAAGATACATCAATTGCTGATATCGCAGTAGGATTAAATGCTGGTTTAATTAAAACTGGTTCATTATCAAGAACTGATAGAATTGCTAAATATAATCAATTACTTAGAATAGAAGATGAACTTGATAGTGCATCTAAATATGAAGGTATTAAATCTTTTTATAATGTAATAAAGTAATCTAATTAAAGTCTAACATTAGTAATGTTGGACTTTTTATTAATTATGTGATAAAATATGTTTTGTTTAAAATGGAGGCGATAAAGTGCTTGATTTCTTATTTGATATATTTTCAAAAGCAAGTGGCTTTTGGTTTATTCTAATATGTATTTTATGTATTGTTGTTGGTATGCTTCTACTTATAAAGGGCGCAGACTTCTTTGTATCTAGTGCATCAACACTTGCTAAAAAATTAGGTGTATCAAGCTTAATAATTGGTTTAACAGTTGTTTCAATTGGAACAAGTCTTCCTGAAGCTAGTGTATCAATATCTAGTGCTATAAAAGGAAGTAATGGACTTTCTATTGGTAATGTTGTAGGATCAAATATATTTAACATATTAGTTGTACTTGGCTGTTCATGTTTATTTGCTCCAATAATTATTGATAATGGTCTTAAAAAAAGAGATTTACCAATTCTAATTGGAACAGGTTTAATACTATTAATATTTACATTATGGTTTAGTAAAACTGGAAATTATGATATATTGCGATTTGAAGCCATTATTTTGCTGTTATTAATTGTTGGTTATATCATATTATGTATATTTACTACAAAGAAAAAAGAAGACGAAGAGGAAGAAGAAAAGCCTAAGATGAAAGTATGGCTTTGCTTAATAATCATTGTTGTAAGTGGTTTTGCTATTGCTTGTGGCGGAGAATTTGTTACATATGGTGCTAAGGAATTGGCTATTAAAATGGGTGCTGATGAAATATTAGTTGGTTTAACTATTGTAGCAGTTGGAACTAGTTTACCTGAACTTGTAACATCAATTATGGCAGCTAAGAAACATGAAAATGAAATAGCTGTTGGTAATGCTGTTGGTTCATGTATATTTAATATCCTATTTATATTAGGTGCAGCAGCAGCAATATCACCATATTATAATATTAATCCTGATGTAATAGTTGATATTTTAGTAATGCTTGCTATATTTGTATTAATTACAGTTTTAGCATTCACATTAAAAAATGGAATTGGAAGAAAAACAGGTATTGTATTTTTACTACTTTATGCAGCATATTTAACATATATAATACTAAGAAATTATTGTTTTTAAAAAATAAAAGCGAAAAACTAATCACCTCTAACGTATATATAGTATAGAGGTGATTTTTTTAGTGAGATGTTTAGCATGTAAGGCTTTATTTAGAGTAAAAACAAGTTGGGATAATTTGTTTATTAAAAAAAACTATTATTTGTGTGATAATTGTATAATTAAATATCCTGCCAAATATACTTATGTTGCTATACCTTTTGATTCTTTAATACATATCTTTTCAGTTTTTGATACTTCTTATGATGTTAATCCTATTTCATTTATATTAGAAAGAGAATACTTGTTTAAATTTATATCAACTAAATATAATTTGAAGAAAGTAGTATTCTTATATTTTGACTCGTTTAAAGAAATGATGGAAAATAAAGAATGTATAAATACTTTAGCTTTGCTTAAAAGAAAAATTGTAGTAATGTTAACATATTTCTCAAAGTATTAAGAAAGGGCTTACATTTTTAATAGATGTGTGGTATTATATTAATAAGAAGTACTATAATTTAATATAAAGGAGTGATTGTGATGCGTGTTGAAATTGTAGGAAAAAACGGATTTGAATTCCACGAAAGGACAGAAGAACTTGTCAACAAAAAACTTCAAAAGATTGACCAATTCTTTGGAGAAGGTGTAATTGAAACAGCAAGAGTAGTTCTTAAAAAATACAATACTTATTATGCTTGTGAAATCACTATTCCTGTTAAAGGCTTAATCTTTAGATCTGAAGTAAAAGATAAAGACTTTAAAGCAGCAATTGATATTGCATGTGAAAAGTTATTATCTCAAGTAAGACGTAGAAAAGATAGAGTAAAGAATAAGCTTGAAAAAGAGGGTATTAAAGAGGTTTACCGAAATAATCAATTAGATTTAGATGATATTTCTACTGATGTATTTGCTGGTAGTCTTGTTAAGAATAAGAAGGTTAATCTAAAACCAATGACAGTTGAAGAAGCATTAGACCAAATGGAATTACTAGGACATGATTTCTTTGTATTCCAAGATGCTTCAAGTCATAAGGTTTGCGTAGTTTATACTAGAGATGATGGAAACTATGCCATCATAGAAACTACAGAAAACTAATAAGTATTAAGGTAGGGCAACCTACCTTTTTCTTTTTGAAAAATTACTAGAATTATGAAAATATTAAAAATAATATTTTACATAATGCAACTTTTTAGGTATAATAGAATAGATGACGGGTTTAGGAGGTAGTTTTATGGATAAAACTTCATTACAAAAAAAATTCAGGTTTATTATGGTTATTGTAGCTGCAGCAATGTTTGTTACAATCCTTACACCTGCATATATACACTATAGTAGTAGTAATTTAGGATGGCCAAAAGTAATTATGATGTGGACAGTCCTATTTGGTGGTAGTAAAGCAAAGTTTACTTTATCTTGGTTTGCTTTCGCTGGATACATCTCAATAATAGTTGTTTTAATTATTGCATTACTTAGAAAGTTTATTACAATTGATACAGTTGATTCTGAAAAGAAAACTAAAGAAAAAACAGAAAAGAAGAAAACTAATAAAAATTCATTAATTCTTGATGCAGTTAGTTTAGTATTTATTTTAGTTTCACTAGTTATGTTTATTTTATTACCAGTACTTATTACTGATACTTCTTGTACAAACACATTCTTAATTGATACATATTATGGTTGGGGCTTCTCATACATTTTAATTTATTTATGTTTAGCTCTTATGATAGTTTTAAGTTTAATGACAATTTATATTGAAGTAGTTGTTGCTGTACTTAATAAATTCAAGAAAACTCCAGCTGAAAAAGAAGCTATAGCTAGTGCTGAAGTTAAAGAAGAAGCTAAAGTTGAAGTAAAAGAAGAAATTAAGGCTGAAGATAAAGTAGAAGTAAAAAAAGAAACTAAGAAAAAAACTAAAACTACTAAAGAAAAAGAGAATAATAAAGAATAAACGACTCGGTCGTTTTTTCGCTTTTTAAGATATATTTATTGGAGGATGTATTATGTTATTTAAAAGTTTATTTGATGATGGTTATAAAGAGTATAAGAGATGCTGGAAGGTTTCTAAAAAGGTCTTAGCTTTAGAAGAAGAAATGGCATCTAAAACTGATGAAGAATTAAAAGCTAAAACTTTTGAATTTAAAGAAAGATATAAAAATGGTGAAACACTAGATCATATGTTACCAGAAGCTTTTGCAGTAGTTAGAGAAGCTGCTAAACGTGTTACTGGTATGTTTGCATTCCCAGTTCAAATTGCCGGGGGTATTGCTATTCATGGTGGTAATATTGCAGAAATGAAAACAGGTGAAGGTAAAACTTTAACTGCAGTTATGCCTGCATATTTAAATGCACTTTCTGGTGAAGGTGTTCATATTGTTACAGTTAACGAATACCTAGCACGAAGAGAAACTGATGGACAAATTGGTGATATTTATAGATTCTTAGGACTTACTGTAGGATTAAATATTCACGATATGAGTCAAGCTGATAAACGTGCTGCATATGAATGTGATATTCTATATTCTACTCATGCAGAACTTGGTTTTGACTATTTAAGAGATAATATGGCTCTATATGAAAGAGATACAGTTCAACGTCCACTTAACTGTGCTATTATCGATGAAATTGACTCTATTTTAATTGATGAAGCTAGAACACCACTTATTATTTCTGGTGGTGAAAAGCAATATGGTAACTTATATGTTATGGCAGATAGATTTGCTAAAGCATTAAAAGATGAAGATTATGAAATTGATATTGAAGAAAAGAGTGTTGCCCTAACACCTGCTGGTATTGCTAAAGCTGAAAGAACATTCAATGTTGAAAACTTATATGATATCAAACATGTTAGTTTAGTCCATAGAATTAATAATGCCTTAAAAGTTAACTACACAATGGATAGAAATAAAGATTACGTTGTTAATGAAGATGGTGAAGTATTAATCGTAGATCCATTCACAGGACGTGTTATGAAAGGTCGTCAATGGTCTGAAGGTGTACACCAGGCTGTTGAAGCAAAAGAAGGTGTAAAGATTAATCAAGAAACTACTACACTAGCAACAATTACATACCAAAACTTCTTTAGAATGTATAAGAAACTATGTGGTATGACAGGTACTGCAAAAACAGAAGAGGAAGAATTCTTATCAATATACAATATGTATGTTGTTGAAGTTCCAACAAATAAACCAGTTATTAGACAAGATATGCCTGATATTTTATATCTAACAATGGAACAAAAATATGAAGCACTTGTAAAAGAAGTTAAGGAACGTCATGAAAAAGGACAACCTATTCTAATTGGTACTATTGCTGTTGAAACATCAGAAGTAATTAGTGATTTACTTGATAAAGCAGGTATTCCACATAATGTATTGAATGCTAAACACCATGCTAGAGAAGCTGAAATTGTAGCTCTTGCAGGTCAAGTTGGTGCTGTAACTATCGCAACAAACATGGCTGGACGTGGTACAGATATTAAGCTTGGTGAAGGTGTTAAGGAATTAGGTGGACTTGCTGTAATTGGTACAGAACGTCATGAATCAAGACGTATTGATAACCAACTTAGAGGAAGATCTGGTCGTCAAGGGGACCCAGGATATTCTAGATTCTATTTATCATGCGATGATGAATTATTAATGCGTTTCGGTGGAGATGTGTTTAAAAGAAAAGTTCAAACAATGATTAATCTTCAAAATAATGATGATGGATCTCTACAATCTAAAATGTTCTCTAGATTAGTCGAAGGAGCTCAAAAACGTATTGAAGGTTATAACTTTGATGCTAGAAAGTCTACATTAAAATATGATGATATCATGCGTAAACAAAGAGAAATTATTTATGAAGAACGTCATCAAATTCTAGTTAAACCATCAATTGAAGAAGAAGCTAAAAATATGATGCAAAAAGCAATTGATATTATTGTTGATAGACACATTACAAGTGATGGTAAAAATACAATCATTGATGATGAAGCTATTGCTACTGATTTAAATAATTCTATTTTTGGTACAGATACATTTAAAAAAGAAGATATCGAAAAGCTTGAACAAGCTGATATCTATAGAATACCTTATGAAAAAGCTATTGCTTCACTAGAAGAAAAGAAAGGTATTTTAAATGAAAATGATTATCAAGAAATGATTAAAGCATTTACTTTAAAAGTTGTTGATACATATTGGACAAAGCATATTGATGATATGCAAGCATTAAGACAAGCAGTATCACTACAATCATATGCTCAAAAAGATCCATTCCAACAATATCAAGAAGATGGTATAGATTTATTTGAAGCATTAAAAGAAAATATTGATATTGATGTATGTAAGTATCTTGTAAGATCAAAAGTTAGAGAAGAAGTTGTAAGAGAAGCTGCTAACAAGGTTGTTGGTACTAACCAAGCAATTGAAGAATCAACTTCTAAAAAGCCAACTGAAAAGTTAATAAAAGTTGGTAGAAATGATTTATGTCCATGTGGTTCAGGAAAGAAATATAAATTCTGCTGTATGGGTAAAGATAATAAATAATGGAAAGATACGAAATAAATAAATATCTTACAGGATTTAAAGAAAAACTTGATTCACTAAAAGAATCTATTAAGCTTGATGAAGTAGAAAAAGAAATAGCCATTTTAAGCGAAAAAACAAATGAGAGTGGATTTTGGGATGATGCTAAAGAATCTCAAAACACATTTAATAAATTAAACTCTTTAAAAGAAAAAATTAAAGGATATAATGACTTAAATAATAGATTTGAAGATTTAAAAGTATTAGATGAAATGTCACAAGAGGATGAAACTCTTAATACTGAATTAGAAGAAACGATTATTTCTTTTAACACTGATTTAGAAGAATATGAAATAAGTGTTCTTTTAAATGATGAATATGATGATTCTAATTGCTTTTTAGAACTACATCCAGGCGCTGGTGGAACTGAATCGATGGATTGGGCAGAAATGCTTTATAGAATGTATTTAAGGTTTTGCCAAAAGAATAACTTTAAAGTAGAAGTAATAGATTATTTAGCCGGTGAGGAAGCTGGTATAAAAAGTATTACTTTGCTAATTAAAGGTAAGAATGCTTACGGATACTTAAAGAGTGAGCGAGGAGTTCATAGATTGGTTAGAATTTCTCCATTTGATTCAAATAAAAGACGTCATACATCATTTTGTTCATGTGATGTAACACCAGAAATAAAAGATAATAATAAAATTGAAATAAATGCTGATGATGTAAAAATTGATGTATATCATTCTAGTGGTGCTGGAGGACAATCAGTTAATACAACAGATTCTGCAGTGCGTTTAACACATAAACCTACAGGAATTGTTGTAACATGTCAAAATGAACGTAGCCAGTTAAAAAATAAAGAAGTAGCTTTTAGCATTTTAAAGAGTAAACTGTTACAATTAGAATTGAAGAAAAAAGAAGAAGAATTAAATAAGTTAAAAGGTGAACACATGAATATAGATTTTGGTTCACAAATAAGAAGTTATGTATTCCATCCATATAATTTAGTAAAAGATCATAGAACAAATTATGAAACAGGTAACGCTCAAGGAGTAATGGATGGGGATATCAAACCATTTATTGATTCATATCTTAAATATAGCAAAAAAATGTCTTAACAAAGACATTTTTTAAAAGGTGGTGAATTTATGGAATTATCACGTAGTAAAAGAATATTACTTGGAATAGCATTTTTGGCTGTAGTAGTATTTTCTTTTTTAGGTGGATATATGCTTGCTAAAGTTAGACCAAGTAGTTATATATCTAATAGTGCTAAAAATGAAATAATAAACATTTTAGATAAATATTATTATACTGATTATGATAAAAATGTATTTGAAACTGAATCATTAAAAGCCGGTGTTAGTTCATTAAATGATCCATATACTTATCTATATAACACTTATGAAACTAGAACAGATGATTCATATTATGGTTATGGATTTGGCTCAAGTGATACAGCGTTAGGCTTAAAAGTGACAAAAGTCTATAAAAATTCGCCAGCTTCAAAAGTAGGTTTAGCTGTTGGAGATTATGTAATAGGTGCTGATGATTTAAAAATTGGAGATAAAAAGTGTAGTGATATTTCTAATTATTTAAAAGAAGCAAAAGAGGATGTTAAATTATATGTCTTAAGAAATATGATTGAATTTAATGTCACAATAAAAAAAGAATTAGTTATCTTAAATCCAGTAACATATAAATTAATAGGTGAAATTGGTTATATTAGAATAGATAGCTTTGAAGAGGGCGCATCTAAAGATTTTAAAGAAGTATTAAAAACTCTTGAGGATAGTAATATTAAAGGGTTAATAATAGATGTTAGAAATAATCCAGGAGGACTTGCTAGCGAAGTATCTTCTATACTTAGATGCTTTATAACTGGTAGTGATGCATTCTTATATTTAAAAGCTGAAAAAGAAAAGAATCCAGAAATTTATAGAGCAACAAATGCTACTAAAAAGAGTTATGATATTAAAATATTAATGAATGAGAATAGCGCATCTGCAAGCGAAGTTTTTGCCCTTGCAATGAATAGAACTATGAATTATGATTTAATAGGTGTTAATTCATTTGGGAAAAATGTATTTCAAACTGATTTTAAATTAAATAGTATGGAAAATACTTACCTACATGTAACGCTAGGCAATTGGTATGGTCCGAATAATGAAATGATTTCAACTGATGGTATAGCTCCAACTATAGAAGTAGTGGATAAAAAGTATGTTCCACTTCCTATAAATGATAGTGAATGCATTTATGAAACTGCAAGCAATGAAGTAAAAAATATATGCTATATGCTTAATGAAATGCATAATGCTAATTTAAGAGTTGATGGTTATTTTGATATTAATGTTAAATACTTCATTATAGATAATTACGAAAGCGAAAAGCTTGACTATGATACTAAGAAGAAAATATTTGATTCTTATTATGAATTTGTTAATAAAGACGAATCAGATAAAGTATTGGTAAAAGCTTTAAGTTTATTTGAATAAGGTGGTATATTGGTTAGTATAAAAAATATAGAAAAAAAGAAAAATAAATATATTATAGAATTTAGCGATTCAAGCATAGAAGTATTTGAAGAAGTAATTATTAAATTTATGTTACTTAAAAAAAGAGATTTAGAACTTGATGAATATAATGAATTATTAAAATATTCTAAATATGTAATACATAAATGAAGTGTATCAACATATTTAGAATATTTTAAT
>JAILKD010000024.1 GCA_024694145.1 bacterium
CTATTTCTTTTATAATAAGAATTTTCATAGGATTAATTGTAAGATTCTTTATCGAACTAATTAAATTAATACAATTAATATTCAAAAACAAAAAACAAACTTAAAGAAAGGAGAACACATATGAAAAAATTAATATTTTTAGTAACTATATTACTAGCTGTACTATTTAGTGTCCCAGCATTTGCAGCTGATAGATACAATGACATCATTAATGAAGTTAATGCTTATGTAGATCAAGGAAAACTTCCACAGTTCCATAAGCAATTAGCTAAAAAAGAAGGATATCAAGTTTTCTACACTAAGAAAGTTAGAACTAATAAAGAATATGATGGTCTAGCAAGTCTTGCCCAAACATCAGAAACAACACTTAGAAGTATTATACAAACATATGAAAATAGAACTAATAATGTTTGGTATGATGTATTAACTAATCTTGATATAGATGTAGAATATCTAAAGCCAAATGAAATACTAGGGCTATACTGGGATTCTAAAATAGATGAGTCTTATTCATACCTATATTTAATATGGACTACAGAATATACTCCATCAGAATTCATGACTATTAAAGATATGGTAATAAATGGTGAAAAAAAGTATCAATATGATCAAAAAAATCCAAAGATTGAAACGAGAAAATGGCTTCAAAGCGACTATTACCATATAAGTGATGCTAATTTATCACTATATAAAACACCTATTGCTGGAATAGATAAAAATGAAGAATTTGGTATAGGCTTAAGGCAAAAATATATGTTTATGAATTTAAATATCGGATTAGATAAAATGATGTATGCTAAGGACCCTGATCCTAAAGGAGAATACGATTCAAAAATAGATGGCGGTATATCATTTGATTTAGGTAAGGTACCTAAAAAAGATGGTGTAAAACTATTCCAAATGGTAACACATGCTTATAAGATTATAAAAGACTGTGAAGCACAATCACACTTTGATTTAGGCTTTGGAGGATATGAACACTGGGTATTCTTTAATACAACAATCACAATAGATAGAATTTATAGAGTAGATGTAAGCTACACACTAACTAGTGATAATAAAGAATGGTATCAATTCTGGTTGAATACTAAAGAAGAAAATGTTACGAAATCACTCACGAATGATAGATCAAGTAACGGTTTCTTTAATCTAGGAAACTATGTAGGCTTTAAAGAAGGAGAATTTAAATCCAATAAAGATAAAGCTAAAACATATAAATATAAGCTGCATCTGAACTACGACGATAAAGCCTGGGATTTATTAGATTGGTCTGGTGGCGTAGAAGCAGATTATAAAAGAGTTAAAAACTTTAAGATACTTAGAATGAATTATGTAGTAGATGATAAAACATATGACGTTGCTGTTGATATGGATACAGTAGATGGAAGTACTCTTTCAATTGTAGATCCAGGACTAATTGATAGTACATCAAGTTCTTCATGGAAAATCAAAGATGCAATAAGTGATGTTATAGATGTAATAGATACACCTATAAAAGTAGCAAAAACATTCTTTGATAATTTTAAAACAATAATTATTGTTACTGCATCAGTTATCGCTGGAGTATTAATATTATCAATAGGACTCAAAATATATGTTGGAGTCAAAGATATAACGAAAAAGAAGGGAGAATAAAATATGAAGAAATATTTAATAATTATCGCATTATTTATTACAACTTTATCGCTACCTTTTCTAATAAACAATAACAAGCATAAACAAACAAATAAGAGCGAAACAATGCGTTTTATTAGTCCATATGATGAACAAGAATTTGCTGATAAAGAATCAATATTAGGCTATCAAACTGCAACAACCTTTGTTATTACAAAAAATGTTGATATTAGAAAAGCAATAGAACTAATGAAACCATACATGGGTTACTTAGATGGCAACCCTTGTAATGAAGATTTTAGAATTGATTATGAGGTTAGAGATAACTATAGAATTAGATGGAACATAACTGATCCATCAGGATTAACATTAGTATCTGATACAAGATATTATGTAGTAGATTCACCTCTTGGAGAATATGTTTATGCTACACCTTATCATATGGAACGTGGTACTTTAATTGTAAAATACGGCACAATTAATAAAAGTGTAACACCATATCAAATGTTTGTAGAAGCATATAAAACAAGATATAGATCAATTTTACTTCCTGATTTAAAACTAGATCTAAATATGGATTATGTAGGAGAAGTATATGATACAGATTACTATATCGCAGGTAATGGTAATAAATATTCTTGTGCTGTAAGAGTAATATCACAAAACTATCCAATAGAAAAGAATGATGAAGTAGTTTTAGATATCAAAATACCATCAGACGATAATGAAATGTCCGATTTAGATTCATTCATATTAGAACTTAAAAATAATAATGCCCTAAAAGTTCCAGTAATAATTATTTCAACAATACTTGGTGGATTTATTCTTATATTTATATTCAAAATATTTAGAAAGACATGGCGTCTTATAAGAAGTTAATAAAAATTATATTAGTATTAGTAGTTGTGGCAGGCCTTGTCACACTACTAATATTTAATATTAATAACTATATTAATTCCACCAAACGCTTATTTGATTTAAAAGATATAACAAATCTAAAAAACTATTTTGAAAACTATCTATCTAAAAAACAAGGAATATATTCCAACATAGAAGAAGGCATTAAAACAAAAGCAAATGCTTTTATTACATTCTTTAAAAACTTTAATATTCAAACTAACTTCAAATCATTCTTATCTGCATTTTTTAACGGCTTATATACATTCTTAATGATTGCACTAAACATAGGCTTAAACGCAGTAATACTAGGTATGTTTTTAATAAAGAATACATTAGATGGCAAATGTGAGAAAATAAAATACTCGAAATTAGCCTTTATTTATATCAAAGTGTGTAAATGCCTTGATAAAGCGAAAAAATGGATATTAAGCCTTTTTAAAAAGTTTATAGAACTCATTAAGAAGAATAAAAGAAATATGTTTTTCTTAATTCTATTAATAAGTATATCCACAGGTTTCTTATATAAGCTTTTAATAGAACTATTGTTATTTATTGTTAGCTATTTTTATCATGTATTTAATCTAGAATCACAGGTAGTGATTTTTAGCTTTATTAAGTATCTTGCTGTAGTATTATATCCAGTTATTATTAATATTTCATCATTCGTATGGATTATATTTATTATTGTTTTCTTATACTTTGATGCAATCCTAAGAGCTAAGCTTAGATTAAAAAAGAATCATCAAAAGCTAAAAGAATTCGCTAAAGATGAACTAACACAAACAACATTTATTAATGGCGCTCCTGGAACTGGTAAAACACTATTAAATGTTAGCTTATCACTTGCAAGTGAAGAAAACTATATTGATGATTTAGAGGATCAACTATTAGATTATGAAATAAAACATAAATATATTAACTTTGCTGAAATAAGAAATAATCCTGATAAATATCCTGAACACAAAGAATATGTGGATATCTTATTTAAACTTAAAAGTAGAGGAACATATCTTATTTCAAACTATGCAATATATTCACCTTATCAAAATGAATACTCAAAAATATTTAATTTTGATTATATGAGAAAAAATATAAAAGCTGATATATATCCATTAGAAGAATATATAGTAATATCTCTATCAGAATTTGATAAAGAATATAATTCCCATGATGATATGAAAGCAGTAGGTGCTGATGGAGCCGCAACATTCTTTTCTACAGTAAGTCATGATTTAAAAAGACATACAAAAATATTTTGTGATTATCAACTAAAAGATCAAGTGCCATTACGTATTAGAGGTAATGCCGAATACTTTATACATATAGAAAAGAGAAAGAAGAAATATCCATTCCTATTACTTATGTATTATGCTCCATTTAAACTATTATATAAGTTTTCTAACCATCTTATAAAAAGATATGAATCTAAGAAAACAAAGCTTAATAAAAATACAAATAGATATGGAATAATGGAATATAAAAGAAATGATTATTCGCTTATTTACGCTATTTTACGAAATATGAGTTATAAGCTAAATAATATATGTAATTACTTTGAAAGATATGCCTTTTTTAAATTGTCGCTAATAGTATCACAGGA
>JAILKD010000032.1 GCA_024694145.1 bacterium
TTCTTCTTTTTCTTCTGGTGTTCGCATTATATTCTTAGTTACATTTTTTTCTCTCATAATTATTTCTCCTTATTAAACATTATACAACAAAAAAAGTAGGCATCCCTTTTTAGGGTTGTCTACTTTTAATATATCACTTCAAAATTGAATCCCTTTTTTATTCGTTAATTTTTCTTTTTAATTCATAAATTAAGCTTAATGCTTCTCTTGGTGATAAGTCATCAGCATTAATATCATTTAAGATTTGAATTACTTCTGGAGTTTCCTTAACTTCAACTTTTTCTTCTTCATCAAAGTTAAACAAATCCATCTCTATTTCAGTTTTTCCTTTAGTGCTTTCTAAGTATTCTAGTATGTTTGATGCTCTATTAATTACACTATTAGGTAAGTGTGCAAGTTTAGCAACATTTATACCATAACTCTTATCACTTGGTCCATCAATTACTTTATGTAAGAATACTAAAGTATTTTTATCATCTTTAGCTGAAACGTGTATATTTTTTAATCTTTTTAATGTTTTATCTAGGGCTGTTAGCTCATGGTAGTGAGTTGAAAATAATGTAATTGCTCCTATCTTTTCATGAACATATTCTATAACTGCTTGAGCTAATGCCATACCATCATATGTAGCAGTTCCACGTCCAATTTCATCAAATAATATTAAAGAATTTTTTGTTGCACTTTTTAGTGCTGTATTTACTTCAGTCATCTCTACCATAAAAGTAGATTTACCACTTACTAAATCATCAGCAGCACCTATTCTTGTAAATATTTGATCAATTATTGGAAGAGTTGCGCTCTTACATGGTACAAAACAGCCAATTTGAGCCATTATTATGATTATTGCTAATTGACGCATATAAGTAGATTTACCACTCATATTTGGCCCTGTAATAAGAAGCATATTATAATTATTATTAATTGCTATATCATTTGAAACAAATGGATCACTACTTAATACTTCAACTACAGGATGTCGTCCATCAACCACATTTACTTCCATTTTTTCAGTTATTACTGGTTTAACATAATTATTTTTCTCACTAACAATAGCAAAAGATAATAATGTATCAATTGTTGCAACAACCTTTGCATCAACTTGTAAATTATGAATATATTTAGAACATTCTAATCTTATTTCAGTAAATAATTCATATTCAAGTTCAACAGATTTATCTTTACTATTTAATATTAAAGACTCATATTCCTTAAGCTCAGGAGTTATAAATCTTTCAGCATTTGCTAGTGTTTGTTTTCTAGTATATTGCATATCATCAGTTATTGTTTGTGCAGCCATTTTTGATATTTCAATATAATATCCAAACACTTTATTATATGATACTTTTAATGTTTTTATACCTGTTTTTTCTCTTTGACTAGCTTCATAATCTGCTAACCAGTTCTTACCATTTTTAGTGATATCTCTAAGTTTATCTAATTCTTCATTATATAATGGTTTAATAATGTCTCCTTCTTTAATAGTTAGAGGAGCATCTTCGTTAATTGATTTATCAAGCAAATTATATAAATCAGATAATGGGTCTAATAAATTAGATAAATCAGTAGAATAATCTGTATTAATATTTTTAATTGTTTGCTTTAAATCAGGTAAATATTTAAGTGAATTTTTTAGTTGAATTAAATCTCTTGCATTAGCATTTCCATAAGAAATTCTACCTACTATACGTTCAAGATCATACACGTTTTTTAATGAAGCTTTTAATTCTTCTTTTATCTCATAATCATTAATTAAAGCCTCAACTATAGATAATCTATTTAGTATTTTGTTTTTATCAACTAATGGCCTAGTTATCCACTTTTTAAGTTCTCTTGAACCCATTGCGGTTTCACAATTATCAAGCAACCAAACAAGACTTCCTAAACGTTGTTGATTACGTAAATTTTCTAATAATTCTAAACTATTAATTGTGTGAATATCCATTTTTAAAAACTGTTTTGAATCATAATATTCTAGTGGTTTTAAATGTAATAATTCACGCTTTTGAGTCTTCATTATATAGTTAATCATTCTACCAAACGACTCAATAATTGCGTCATCACTTATAGCTTTATATAAGTTATTCCAATTACTTTCTAATACTACTTCATCACATATTGATAAAACAATTTGATATTTATTCTTTAAGCAATCAATAACTATTTTATTAAATTTTGATGGAATAATTACTTCTTTAGCACCTAAAATAAGAATTTCATTAACTAATAAATCAATTGAATTAATTATTTTAGTTGCATAAGTTTCGCCTGTAGAAAAATCAATATAGCATATTGCATAATAACCTTTATCTTCAGTAACAGAAACTAAATAATTATTCTTTTTTTCACTAATACTTCCATTATCAATATTTGTTCCTGGTGTAACAAGTCTAACAACATCACGTTTAACTATTTTACTTACACCAGGCTCTTCCAATTGCTCAACAATAGCGACTTTATAACCTTTTTCTGTTAGTTTATCAATATAAGTATCTGCGGCCATATGAGGAATTCCACACATAGGAACACGCTCTTTTGCACCTGCATCTTTACCTGTTAAACATAGTTCTAGTTCTTTACTTGCAATATATGCATCGTTAAAGAACATCTCATAAAAGTCTCCTAACCTAAAAAAGACTAGTGAATCCACATAGTCTTTTTTAATATCTAAATATTGTTGCATCATTGGAGTATATTGACTTCTATCAATATCTTTAAATTCCATAATGAGCATCCTTTCGGTTAATTACTATTTTCCAAACCAACCTTTAACTGTCTTAGCTATATTAGAAGCTAAATCTTCACCAATTACTTTGATTACTACATCTCTAACTGCTTCATAAACACCTTGAATTGGTGTATTTTCTAATACTCCAAGCATTCCAAGTAATCCTAATACGATTAGTAATACTAATAATATTACAATTATAATTAAGAACCACTTTAAGAATGTAACAAATGGATTAGATTTTTTCTTACGTCTAGCAACTTTAGAATCAGCTTGAAGAGCTTCCTTAATAGCTTTTTCTTCAGCAGCCTTTCTCTTCTTATCTACTCTAGTTTCGTTTCCAAGTCTTCTTTCTCTAGCAGCTTTATCTTCACCATAGATTGGTGCTTCAAATACTGGAGCTTCAAATATTGGTGTATCGAATAATGGAGTATCGAATGATCCATATTCATCAGAATCATCATATGATGGTGAATCAAATGAAGTTTCTTCTGGTTTTGGAGCTTCTTCAATCTTAGTTTCAGTAGGTTGATCAGCAGCTTGATAATTTTCAGATGGAATATCATCAATATCAGGCATAGCCATATCTTCTACATCATCAATCTTAATAGCATCTTCATCTTCTTCTTCAGATGGAGTTTCTTCAAACATAGTTAATTCTTGACCTTCAGTATCTTCTAATCTAATTAGGCCTTCTTCCTCTTCAGCAGTTTCTTCAGCAGCTTCTTCAGTTACTTCTTCTTCAACAGCTGGTTCTTCAGCTACTTCTTCAGCAACTTCTTCTTCAACAACTGGTTCAGCAACTTCTTCAGCTACTTCTTCAGTTTGTTCTTCAGCAGGAGTTTCTTCTTCATAATCGAATAGAGGAACTACGAACTCGTCTTCTTCAAGTTCTTTAGATTCTTGCATATTTGCCATTTGTTCTTTTAATGTTTCATTTTCTTCTTTTAGTGCATCCATTTCAGCTTGTTTAGCTTCTTCTTCAGCACGAGCAGTTTCTTCAGCATGTTGAGCAAGTTCAGCTTCTTCAGCAAGCTTAGCTTCTTCTTCAGCACGAGCAGCTTCTTCAGCCAATCTTTCTTCTTCTGCAAGTTTAGCAGCTTCTTCTTCAGCAAGTCTTGCTGCTTCAGCATCTGCAAGAGCTTGTTGTTTTTCAGCTTCAGCTTGATCAATTAAATCAGACATAGCTTGTTCATGAGCTTCTTGTTGTGCTTTTAAAGCTTCTTCAGCAGCATCAGCCTTAGCTTGAGCTTCTTCAGCTTGTTTAGCAAGTTCAGCTTTTTCTTCTTCGCTCTTATCTTTATTTAACATTTGTTGTTGTAATTTAAGAATCATAGCTTTTAATTCATCAATTTGAGCATTTGATTGTTCTGGTTGAGCAGCTTCTGGTTCTTCTTCAATTGGCATATCTTCGATGATTTCTTCTTCCTCTTCAGGTTCATCATCTTCAGTTGGGATATCTAATACTGCTAAGTTTACATATGATTTTTGTACTTCAGTTTCAACACGACTGATAATATATTCAATGATATCTTCTTTCTTTAATTCGATAGAAGCTTTAACACCATTTTGCTTTGCATATCTTTGAAGTTGTTGAACGCTCATACGTTTAACTTTTTCTTCTTCTTCAGGAGAGAACTTACCGCTTGCGCTACATGCTTCAATGATAATAGCAACTAATTCTTCCTTCTTAATTCTTCTTGGAACATCGATATTGTATTTAGCACCGATTTCTCTTAATTCATTTAAAGTTGAGCTCTTAGATAGAACTTCTCTAAATGTGTTATATTCTAGACCATCAACTTCATTTCTTTCATCATAGAATAAGCAATCCATTCCACGTTGATATTCAGCGATGCTTTCTTTTTGGCTTTGCTTATAGCCTCTTGCTGCTTCATAAAGTTGTGTAAGCTTTTCAGTATCAATTTTTAATTCTTCATGAAGTTTGATAAACATTAACCATAATGTCTCTCTATATTCATTGTAGATGTCAGCATTCGAAATTAAAGTAAGTGTTCCTTCAAGTTGATGTTCACTGAATGTCTTTATCCATCTTAGACGATAACGAACTTCATCAGTGAATTTTTTTTGATATTCTGGTTTTCTAACCTTTCTATCTAGTACCTTATGAAGTGCATTCATACGTACTTTTCTTGGCATGTTCATGCCTTGTTCATTAAAAAAAGCGACAATTTCTTTAGATGGTAAATCTTTAAGTGTAGAAATAACATCCTCAACTTTCATAACTTGTCCATTAATTTCTAATTCACTACCACGACTAATTACTTTCATATTAAATACCTCCAAACGTATTTTATTAGATATCTACTCAAATATTTTACAACATTTATAATGGTATTTCAAGTATTCTTGCCATTTTTTATTACTTTTTTTGTGTTTTTTTTACGTTTTTTAGCGTTTTAATCCAAAAAATTAATATTTAGGCCTGTATTAATAATACTAGAAATCAAATCTATGTCATTTTTTACCATTTTTTCGCATTCTAAATACTCATTAACTATACTTTCTTCATAAGAATTGCTAGTTTTCGCTTCATTAAGGGATAAATCACTCTTTAAAAGCTTCAAATATTTATCATTTGAATCAATAATATTCCTTAAATATATATATCTTTTTACAACTGTATCTTTTCTTAATTCATCTATTAATTTATTCAACTTGTTCACCTATTAAAAACCAAGTTTTTGCTTCAGTTATTTTAACATTTACTATTGTTCCAATTGATTCTTTTTTACCTTTAAAATTAACTAATTTATTGTGTTCAGAATATCCACAAAGTGTATTAGGATCGTTTTTAGAAGTACCATCAACTAATACTTTTACAACAGTTCCTTCAAATCTTTTATTACCCTTTAAATATCCTGCATTAATTTTATCATGCAATATATCTAATCTTCTATGTGCTTCTTCTAAAGTTATATCTGTTGGATATTTTGCAGCTGGTGTACCTTCTCTTTTTGAATAAATAAAAGTAAAAGCACCTTCATATTCTACTTCATCACATAGCCTTAAGGTTTCATTAAAATCCTCAATTGTTTCTGTTGGGAATGCTACAATTATATCAGTTGTAATAGATATACCTGGATTTAATTCCTTTAATCTTTTTATTTTTTCAATATATTCTTCATGAGTATATTTTCTATTCATTTTCTTTAAAACACTATTACTTCCAGATTGTACTGGTAAATGTAAATGTGGCATTACATTTTCTTTTTGCATAGCTATCATTGTTGCTTCATCTAAGTCTCTAGGATGGCTTGTAGTAAATCTAATTCTTTTAATACCAGTAGCACTTAGATCATTTAAAAGATTAGAAAAAGTATAATCTATATCAGTAAAATCCTTACCATAAGCATTAACATTTTGACCTAGTAATGTTACTTCTAGATATCCTTTTTTTACTAAGTCTTTAACTTCTTCAATAATATTTTGTGGTCTTCTACTACGTTCTTTTCCTCTAGTATATGGAACAATACAATATGTGCAGAACTCATCACAACCAAACATTATATTAACCCACGCTTTTTTATTAGATACTCTTAAGTGTGGTAATTTTTCTATAATATCTCCTTCTTTAGAGAATACTTCAATTACTCTACTTTCAGTATTCATTTTCTTATAAATATACTTAGGTAACATATGAATATTATGTGTTCCAAAGACTAAATCAAATTGTGGATATTTATCTAATAGCTTTGTAATTGTTTTTTCTTCTTGTGCCATACATCCACAAATACAAATAATCATATCATTATTTTTTTGTTTTAAACCCTTTAATCTTCCTAATGTACCATAAAATCTATCTTCAGCATTTTCTCTAACTGCACAAGTATTTATAATTAGTACATCTGCTTGTTCACCATCTATATTTTTAAAGCCCATTAATTCTAAAATACCTGCCATTACTTCACTGTCAGCTTCATTACCTTGACAGCCAAAAGTAATAATATGGTAAGTTTTATCAGAACCAATGCCTATATATTTTTCGTCTAGTTTAAAGTCAATATTTAAGGTTTCGCTTCCTGTTCTTTTCCTTGCTTTAAGCAAATCTGGTTTGTTATAATCCACTTTAAAGCCCCCTTCTTTATTATTATATCATAATAATTAAAGAAAACACCACAAAAATATGTGGTGTTATTTATCTTTTATATTGATGCGCTCTATTTTCTTATTATCAAAATCAATTACTACTGCATTTAACTGCATTCTTCCTTTTTCCATAACAAGTCTAGTAGGCCTACCTATAAGAAATCTTTCAGTAATCAATTCTCTATTAGCGCCTATTATTCCATCAAGAGGTCCTGTCATACCAACATCAGTAATATAGAAAGTTCCTTTTTCTAAAATAGTCTCATCTGCTGTAGCTACATGTGTATGTGTTCCAAGTATTGCCCCATTAATACCATCAAGATAATGAGCTAATGCAATTTTTTCGCTTGTAGCTTCTGCATGCATATCAATAATATAATAATCTGATTTAACTTCATCAATTATTTTTTTAGCTGTTCTAAAAGGACAATCGAGTGGTAAATTCATATAAACTCTACCCAAAATGTTAATAACAGTTATTGTTTCATTATTGTATTTTATCGTTAAATAGCCATTTTTTAGATATGAAGGGAAGTTCGCAGGAACTACTATATTTGCCTTTTCTTCTAATAATTTATCAATTTCTTTATTAGAAAAAGCATGATTACCCATAGTTATTACATTAACTCCCATTTTCATAAAATCTTTATAAAATTTAGAATTTATGCCTTTACCTTCACATGCATTTTCACCATTGGCAACAACAACATTGATTTTATATTTCTTTTTTATTTCATCAATATGGCTTTCTAAATACTTAACTCCATCTTCTCCGTTAACATCACCAACGAATAATAGTCTCATAAATTCACCTTCTTATGCAAAAAGAGCCAAATGGCTCTTTATTATTTTGCAATATCTACTGCTCTAGTTTCTCTTACAACAGTAACTTTAATTGTACCAGGATAGCTTAAGTTCTTTTCAATTTCTTCTTTGATTTCTCTAGCTACCTTAAATGTTGATAAATCATCAACTTCATCTGGTTTAACTATAACTCTAATTTCACGTCCAGCTTGAATTGCATATGTAGATGCAACACCTTTAACGTTATTAGAGATTTGTTCTAATTGTTCAAGACGTTTGATGTAGTTTTCAAGTGATTCACTTCTAGCTCCTGGTCTCGCAGCACTTAAGGCATCTGCAGCAGCAACTAATACAGCAATAATAGATTCAGGATCTTTATCACCATGATGTGATTCAATTGCATCAATTACTTCTTTTGGTTCATGATATTTTCTAGCTAGGTTTGCACCAATTTCAACGTGTGAACCTTCAACTTCATGGTCTACTGCTTTACCAATATCATGAAGCAATCCAGCACGTCTTGCTAATACTTCATTTTCACCAACTTCAGCAGCTAACTTAGCAGCTAAGAAGGCTGTTTCAATTGAGTGATTTAAAACATTTTGACCAAAGCTTGTTCTATAGTATAGTCTACCTAATAATTTAACCAAATCAGGATGAACTCTACCAATGTTTGCTGTAAATACAGCTTCTTCACCTTTTTCACGAATGAAAGATTCAACTTCTAGTCTTGATCTTTCAACAATTTCTTCGATTCTACCTGGATGGATTCTTCCATCTGATACTAGTGTTTCAAGTGCTTTTCTAGCAATTTCTCTTCTAACAGGATCAAAACCAGATAATACTACAGCTTCTGGTGTATCATCAACTATTAAATCAACACCTGTTAAAGCTTCGATAGTACGAATATTTCTACCTTCTCTACCGATTATTCTACCCTTCATTTCATCACTAGGTAAGCCTACAACACTTACTGTTTTTTCACTAGTAGTATCACTAGCATATTTTTGGATTGCTAAGGCAAGCATATTTTTAGCTTTATTTTCAACATTCATCTTTGCCTTTTCTTCTTCATCACGGATATAAAGTGCAATCTCATTACTCATATCCTCTCTAACCTTGCTCATAATCATTTCTTTTGCATCTTCAACAGATACATTAGAAATCTCAATCAACTTTGTTTCTTGTTTCTTTAAAACTTCGTCGATTTTACTCTTTTGCTCTTCAATTTCATTTTTCTTTTCATCAAGTTTTGTTTCTTTGCTGTTTAATAATTCTTCACGCTTATCAAGATTAGATACACGGTTATTAATTTGGCTTTCTCTTTGATTTAATTTATTTTCAGCCTCAACAACTTCAGCTTTTCTTTCTTTAATCTCTTTTTCAGCGTCTTTTCTTAATGAAAATATTTCTTGTTTAGCTTCTAATACCATTTCTTTTTTGGCTTTGTCGCCCTCTTTTTTGGCATTTTCAACTAAATTCTTACATTCCTCTTCAGTTTTCTTTAAAGATCCTTCTCTTTGTTTTACTCTAAAGAAGTAACCTCCAATTAAACCAGAAATGCCTCCAAGTAAAATACAAACGATAGCAACAATAACAACAACGATTGTTGAGTCCATTGCATAAATCATTTTGTTTTTCCTCCATAATTATTAATTTGTGAGCCTTAAAAAATGGCTTTATTTCCACATATATCACTATTTTTAAAGTGACATAAGATAAATCTCACATAAATATTATATATTAAAAAGGAGTTTTAGTCAATGTTTACATCCTTATTTTTGAAAGCATTTTTATAATATAAAAAAAGAAAAAGCAAGAAAGCTTATTTATACTTTCTTGCATATCCTTTTTTATTAATTTGTTTGCTTCTAGCAATTGCTAAATCTTCATTTTCAACATCATCTGTTATAGTTGAACCAGCTGCTATAAAAGCATCCTTTTTAATTGTTACTGGTGCAATTAAATTCGAATTACACCCGATAAATACATTATCTTCGATAATTGTTTTACTCTTAATTTTTCCATCATAATTAACAGTTATTGCACCACATCCAACATTTACCTTACTTCCAATTGTTGCATCTCCTAAATATGATAAGTGACTTGCCTTTGTATTAAATCCTGTTGTAGAATTCTTAACTTCAACAAAGTTCCCTATTCTATTTGCTTCGCCTATTACTGCATTCATTCTAATATGAGCAAATGGACCAATTACAGAATCTTTATTGATTGTTGAATCGTAAACAACTGATTCCATACATCTAACATTTTCACAAATTGTGGCATTATATAGTTCTGTTGATGGGCCAACAATTGCACCTTTTTTAATTATAGTATTACCTAATATTAATGAATTAGGATAAATTGTTGCACCACTTTCAATTACTACATCTGCTCCAATAGTTACAGTACTTGGATTAATAATGTTAACACCATTAAGCATATGTTGTTTTAAAACTGAGTCGATTAGGCTCTTTTCAACAATACTTAATTGATATAAATCGTTAATTCCTTGTATTAGGTTTGTATCACCTAAAGTATGTGATCCTATTTTATTTGTGAAATTGATTATATCAGTTAGATAATATTCACCTTTTGCATTCTTATTATCTATTTTATTAATAGCAACCTTTAAATAATCATTATTAATAACAATAATGCCAGTATTAACTTCATTAATAATTTTTATTTCTCCAGTTGCATCTTTTTCTTCAACAATTCTTTTTATTTTGCCCTTTTCTCTAACGATTCTTCCATATCCAAAAGGATTTTCTAGCCTTGCTGTACAAATAGTAACATCATTTTCACCTTCAATATGACTTTTAATAATATTATCAATGAAGCGACTATCGATTAGCGGAGTATCACCAGGAAGAATTATAGTTACTCCATCATTTAGATAAGGAATAGCAGTTTTAACTGCATCAGCTGTACCAAGTTGCTTTTCTTGAACAGCAAACTTTTCATCTTTTAACATTCCATATAATACTTCTTTTTTATAACCTACAACTATTACTCTATTTTCTACAATAGTTTTATCTAAAGCATCAAGAATATATTTAATCATAGGTTTCTTTAAAATCGGAAAAGCACATTTAGGCAAATCAGTTTTCATTCTACTACCCATGCCTGCTGCAAGTATTATTGCATTAATCATTTAAATCACTTCCTTATTAACTAGATTCACTAAATAATTGATACTTTCTTCAACTACATTGCTATCTTTATGCATAACAGTAATACGTATTAATGGTTCAGTGCCACTAGCCCTTAATATAATTTTACCATAATTAGAAAAACTTTCTTTCATTTTTTTTACTTCATTTTGAATGTGTTCTTTTTTTATTACATTTTTATCCTTAACCCTTATATTAATGGTTTTATATGGATACATAATTATATCTTTTGTAAGTTCATATAAGGACTTGTTTTCTTCAAAAATAATTGTAAGCAAAATAATAGCATTTAGTAATGCATCTCCTGTTAGAGATAGAGGTGTAATAATATGTCCCGAATTTTCTCCACCTAGATTAAATTCATTTTTAATCATACTATCAATTACATTTTGATCTCCAACATTTGTCAAAATGACATTAAATCCTTCAAGAGTTAATTTATTAATAACTCCTAAATTACTCATGACTGTTAGAACTATGCCATCTTTTTTTAATAAGTCATGCTTTTTAAACCATTTTGCAAATAAATATATTAATTTATCACCATCAACAACATTTTTCTTATCATCAACAACCATTATTCTATCAGCATCACCATCAAAAGCAATACCCAAATCAAAGCCATCCATATTATTAATTAAATTTTCTAAATGAAGTGCTCCACAATTTAAATTAATATTTTTACCATCTGGATTGTTTGATAAATACTTAACATTAGCCATTTTATCAAAAATATTAACATAACTAGAGGCAGCGCCATTAGCACTATCTATAGCTACATTTAGTTTTGTTCTTATAATGTTACTTGATAGAAAATTAATGTAATTAGATTCTTCTTTAGTATATTTTCCATCTAATTTATGAGAATATGTAATAATTCCATCTATATAATCTTCTATTATTTGTTTATCTCTATCATCTATTTTGTATCCAAATTTAACAATTTTTATTCCATTATCTGTATAAGGATTATGACTTGCAGTTATCATTATACCTAAAGATTTTCTATAATAACTTTCTAAAATTAATCCAGGTGTTGGAATTACACCCAAATCAAAAACATTAATACCAACCTTTAAAGCCCCTTTTATTAAGCTATCTCTAATATCTTTTGACGATTCTCTTGTATCAATACCTATAACTAATTTATCAATATTAAATAGTCCTAAAGATTCACCAACTTTATACGCTAAGTCTAGTGACAATTCTTTATAAGCTATTCCTCTAATTCCATCGGTTCCAAAATATTTCATTTTATCGCCTCCAATAATGATCTAATTCTATGCACTTTAATATCAAGCTCTACATCATTATTAATTAGATAAATTGTGCCAATTCCTGCATTATATGCACCCATGGCATCAGTTATTTTATCACCAATCATAATTGAGTTTTCTAAATCTATATTGTATTTTTCCTTAGCATCAAAAAACATTTTTGGTTTTGGTTTTCTGCAATTACAATTACTATTAGGATTATGAGGACAGAAAAATACATCATCAATAGGAGCGTTATTCTCTAAAAATACCTCAAGCATATAATTATTAACTTCATAAAAATCTTTTAGAGTATATTTTCCTAAACCTATTCCTGTTTGGTTTGTAATAACAATTATCAAATATCCTAAGTCTATATAATGCTTACATAAAGGAAATATTTCATCATAAAATTCAAAGTCCTTTATTTTAGAAACATAGCCTCTATCAACATTAATAACTCCATCTCTATCTAAAAATAATGCTTTTCTCATAATATCACCCTAATAGAGAAAAAAGGTGTTACTTAACACCTAACTTTTCTCTTATTTTACTTTCAATTTCATCAGCAATTGCTGGATTGTTTTCTAAATATTTAACTGCGTTATCTCTACCTTGTGCAACCTTTTCACCATTATAGCTAAACCATGCACCTGATTTTTGAATAATATCATTATCAACAGCGATATCAACAATTTCACCATATTTAGATAATCCTTTACCAAATATAATATCAACTGAAGCACTCTTAAATGGAGATGCCACTTTGTTTTTAACAATCTTTAAATTAGTTTTTGCACCAATTACATCACTACCATTTTTAATCCAATCGCCTTTTCTAACATCAATTCTAACTGATGCATAGAACTTAAGTGCTCTACCACCTGTAGTAGTTTCTGGATTACCAAACATTACACCAACTTTTTCTCTTAATTGGTTGATGAATATAACTAGTGTGTTTGTTTGAGAAATTGCACCACTCATCATACGCATTGCTTGGCTCATAAGTCTAGCTTGTAATCCTACATGCGAATCTCCCATATCACCATTAATTTCAGCTTCTGGTACAAGCGCAGCTACTGAGTCAATTACAACAATATCAATGGCACCACTTTTTACAAGTGCTGTAGCAATATTTAAACCTTGTTCACCAGTATCTGGTTGTGAAATTAATAAGTCATCTACATTTACACCAATATTTTTAGCATATAGTGGATCTAATGCATGTTCTGCATCAATAAATGCAGCTGTCCCACCAGCTTTTTGAACTGATGCAATTGCAGTTAATGCAATAGTTGTTTTACCACTTGATTCAGGACCAAATATTTCAATAATTCTTCCCTTAGGATATCCACCAATACCAAGTGCAGCATCTAAAGCGATTGAACCACTAGGTACAGCTTCAACACCGCTAACAGCATCTTCACCTAAAGTCATGATTGATCCTTTTCCAAATTGTTTTTCTATTTGTTTTATTGCTTCTTTTAAAGCTTCTTCTCTTTTATCCATTATTTCACTCCTCATGAATAATATACCATTTTTAAAAACCATTAAGAAGAATAATCTAAAAAATGGCTAAATTTTTCAAAAACGACTATTTTTAAGCATTTTATCGCATGTATTTTTTAACTTTTGATAAAAAAATCTAAAAAAAGTCCTAAATACTTTCTAAAATATGCTTACGTCCTTTAACAAAATACTCAACTCCAGATATAATTGTTAGAATTGCAGCAACATAAATTAAGATTTGTCCAACATAAATAACTGCATTATGTAGTCCTGATAAGAATAAAACGATTATAGCAACCATTGTAACTGCTGTTTTCCATTTACCAGTTCTCCCAGCAGCAATTGTTTCACCATTTCTTGCTGCAACCATTCTAATACCTGAAACAGCAAATTCTCTAATTAACATAACAACATATACCCAAAGTGGTACAAGTGGTCCTTTAGGAAGTAATCCACTTCCGTTTAATAAGAATATAGCCATTGCTGCAAAAACAAGTATTTTATCAGCAAGTGGATCTGCAAATTTTCCAAAACTTGTAACTAGATTTCTTTTTCTTGCAATGTGTCCATCTAAAAAATCTGTAAAAGCCGCAACCATAAATAATAATAACTCAATAAAATATAACCAAGTTAAACCATGCATATTTCCATCAACTGTATAGTTAAATAAATAATGATTTCCAAGCCAAGGTATATAAAAAATAATTATCATAATAGGTACGATTAATATTCTTAACAAAGTTAATTTGTTAGGTAAATTCATAATAACACCCCTCAACAATATGATTATATCATATTTAATTAAATAATTATAGAAACTTTATTGAATATTTTTCATTGTTATTATAAAATCTAAATGGGTGAATAATATGGCTAACGAAAAAAAAATAAATGCCTTCTTTAGGCACAAGAGATTAATTATTATTGGTTTAGTTTTAATTGGACTAATAGTTATGATAATTTTAACATATATTTTAACATATACTTCTAATCTTCCAAAGGCTTTTAAAGAAGACAAAGCTAATAAAGAACTAAATATAGTTAAAAAATGCGACTACTTTAAATTCGATTGTGTAGCTACAGACATTCATTTAACAAAGGATAGCAAAAGCCCATATATCAAAGTAGTTGGTGAAATATCAAATGTAACTGAAACAATAACTAATGTAACAGTTAAATTTGAAATGCATAACAAATGGACTAGTAAAGATTCATATACATCTGATTCAGATCATAAGTTTAATAGTGGCAATCCAATTCCAGCGACTACAACTTCAACTTTTGAATCAACGAGTGCCAATATGACTTTAACTAATTCATATCCATTAAAAGTTCTACCACTTGTTAGGGTAAAAAGCCCAATTATATATGCAAAAGTAACATATACAAGAAAACTTCCTGATTCTGCAAAAGGTAAAGGTGGAAATGTTACAGAGGTTGTATTCTATACATTTACATATAACGATTATGTTACTAGTAGAACAGTATTTAATTAATATTAAAAATTATTATTGCAATTAATAATGCATTTTGGTAAAATATAAATTGTGCCGGAGGTGAAAAGCATGGCTAATATCAAACAACAAGCAAAGAGAATCAAAACAAATGAAAAGAGAAGATTATGCAACAACTCATTCAAGTCATCTATGAAGACTGCAATTAAAGCTGTTGAAGCTGCTGTTAAGGAAGGAAACAAAGAACAAGCTAATGTTGCTTTAACTTTTGCTTTCAAAAAGCTTGATAAGGCTCAACAAAAGGGACTTGTACATGCAAACTTTGTTGCTAGAAATAAATCACAACTTGCTAAATTAGTTAATACTTTAAACTAATTTGAAAATCACATCAGTTTGATGTGTTTTTTTATGAAAGAAGTAGTCAATCGACTACTTCTTTTTTTAGAATATTTTTTTAAAGTCTTTATCTATTTTTACTGCTTCTCTATATCTTGATTCTACAATCAAATAATCAAATAATATTTTATGAATATATTTTGCTTCTTCATAAAAACCATGTTCAAGTAAATACGGATAATAATCACTTCTTAAAAACGATATATAGAAATATTCATTTTCTAAATACTTTTTCATCATTGATTGGACAAATAGTCTATCCTTTTCATTTTTTATTTTTGTAATCTGTATTTTATTTAACAATTCTATACACTTATTTTTATCCCTTAATAAATCATAAGCCCATATTTTTTCAACATCACTAGCATTACTCATACCTACTATTTCTTTTGGTTTTCTTAAAGCAATATATATTTCTTTTAAATATTCTTTTATTTCATCTTTTTTTAAAGATCTAGATATAGAATCATAATATTCAAGTGCTCCATCTTCATCCCCACTTAGAGCTAAAGCTGTGCAAAAATATTTCTTTGCCTTCATTATTCCACTAAAATCTACCGTCTTTGTGCATAACTCTTGATAAGTTATTATATTATTTACAAGTTGAAGATACTTTCCTAAGACTAAATATGTTTTTGTTATTATAGATAGTTTTAACTTTTCAAGTTCAATACTACCTAAATAAATATGTTCTAATGGTTTAATGGAATCAAGTGCATCATTATACTTTTCCCTTTTTATTTGAACTAATGCACTAATCATTATTGCGGCATATATTTCATTTTGTTCTAACTGCTTTTTTACTATCATAGCATTACTAACAGATTTTTCAGCTTCATCTAATTTATCAGTTATTAAATAATACATTGCTTTAATAATGTCGGTATAATGAATACATTCAACTTCTAGTATTTCATTATACTGTTTTTTTATATAGTCATTATTCTCATAATACAATTCTACTAAACAATTATAAATAATGTCCATATATTCTGGTTTTGATCTTAAATTTTCTTCTTTTAAATTAAGTCTATTTAAAACTTCGTTTAAAACATACCTTTTAGGTGTAATTGTTCCGTGTTCTAGCTTTGACAAATAGCTAACACAGCATATTCCTTTTGTTACTTCTTCAAGCGTTAATTTCATTGAACGCCTTCTTCTTTTAATAATTGCTCCTATATGTGGATTTGCACAACCATTTTTGTTTTGGTCAATCATATCTTTGTAAGACATAGTTATCACTCCTATTCATTTTTATTGATATTTTACTATGTTTGTTGTTAAAAATATACGAATTTTTTTTGAAAAATTTTTTATTTTTTGACCCTACAAAAATAATCATAAAATAAAAAGGATTATCTACTTGGACAATCCTTAATTAAACATTTATCACATAGCGGTTTTTTTGCTTTACAAATATATCTTCCCAATAAAACTAGATGTATATGAATATAGTACCAATATTCTTCATCAAAAGTATTCATAAGCTTTTTTTCAACTTCTAAAACACTTCCTTTTGCAAGGTTAAGTCTAATACTTGTTCTATATACATGTGTATCAACGGCAATTCTTGGAATTTTAAAATATTCAGATAAAATAACATTTGCGCTTTTTCTACCTACACCATCAAGTTTTACTAACTCTTCTAGTGTATTTGGAATATAACCTAAATCATCAAGCTTTTGTGATAATTTAATAATATTATTTGCTTTTACTTTATACATTCCAAGTGGTTTAATAATATCAATTACATCCATAACATTAGCCTTTGAAAGCAATTTATAATCACCGTATTTGCTAAATAAAGTTTTTGTTACTTCATTTACTCTTTTATCAGTTGTTTGAGCTGATAAAACTACAGCAATTATTAATTCAAACAAATTATTATAATTAAGTTCACACTTAGCGTTTGGAAACATTAAGTCTAAACTATTTATTAAGTTTGGCAAGGAAACCTTTAATTGATTCTTCATCTGCTTTATCAATATCGCTATTCATAAAACTACTTGTATTTAAATAATTGATACATTTTTTTATTGTTAGTGATTGCTTTTTTGATACTTCAAATATAGCTTTTTCATAATCTGCTTTCGTATATTTTCTTTTATTTTCATCAAGTAATGATAATTCAACTGGTGATAAAGTTCGTGATAATTCATTTTCAAAAAGTAAAACAATCTCTTTTAATGATTGTTGGACTTGTTTTTCTTCATCATCAACCTTTTCTTTAATTAACAGTTGTTCTATTTTGATTATTGCATTACCCACATTTATACATTCTTGAAGTTTTCCTGTTTTAAGTTCTTCAACAGATGATTCAAGAAACCCCTTATCCTCAAGCGCCTTAATTAAAATCCCATTTTCTTTTTTATCCATTCCAGTTTTATTTTTTAATGCTAAATGAGATAATGGGAAATTCTTTTGATTATTTTGTTGGTAGAAAGATAATAAATGTAAAAGCATTACTCCTTCTTGAGGTAATAATCCTAATTTTGGATAGATCTTTAAGACTAATTTATTTAAATCAATTGCTTGATACTTAATTAATTCATCAATCAATGTAATCACCACATTTCAATAAAGCTATTACTGTTTTAGCATCCTTAATTTCATTATTCTTAGCTAAAGCTATTGCATCAGTTAGTTTCATTTTCTTTACTTCTAAAAATTCATCTTGATCTAGATGAAGTCTATTAGAAAATTTAAGGTCTGTTGCTAAGAATAAATATATTATTTCTTCGCAATATCCAACAGTTGGGTAATATTCACCAAGATATGTAAAATTCTTTGCTGTTGCGCCTACTTCTTCATATAATTCACGTTTTGCAGTTTCAATTGGATTTTCATCAAATTCTCTTTTACCTGCAGGAATTTCAAGTAATTCTTGACGCAAAGCATAACGATATTGGTTAACTAAATATACGTTTTCTCCATCATATGGAATAATACCTACTCCACCTCTATGTTCAACGATTTCTCTTTTAGCTTCGGTATCGTTTGGAAGCATAACATCATCAACCCTAACGTTTATGACTTTACCTTGATATATGTAATTTGCTTTAATTGTTTTTTCATCAAATTTCATATTTATCCCTCAATGTCTACTTTTTTATCTAGTGCCTCTTTTGCTGCGTTTTGTTCAGCCTCTTTTTTTGTTTTTCCAACTCCAATGCCTAAAGTTATTCCATCCATTAAAACTTTAACAGTATATGTTTTATCATGAGCTGGTCCACTTTCTTCAATTAATTCATAATTAATTGTATTTTTAAATGATTGTACATATTCTTGTAATGTTGATTTATAATCTTTAATATCTGTTAATAAATCAAGGTGTGGAATTACTAATTTTTCAAACATTTCAAATGCTACAAAATATCCTTGGTCTAAATATATTGCTCCAAATAAAGCTTCAAAACAATCCGCAATAATAGCAGGACGATTTCTACCGTTTGATAATTCTTCACCATGCCCTAAAAGAATATACTCTTTTAGGTTAATTTTGCTTGCATATTTAACTAGAGCTTCTTCACATACTGATTGAGCTCTTTTTTTAGTCATTTGGCCTTCAGATATTTCTGATTTTAAATAAAGATATTGGCTCATTAATAATTCGATAACTGCATCTCCTAAAAACTCTAAGCGTTCATTATATGGCATATTATGTTCATTACCATATGATGAATGTGTCAAAGCTTCAGTTAATAATGCTTTATTATTAAAATGAATACCAAGTACATCTTCTAAATTATTCTTCACTCTTATCACCTAATTCTTTACTCATTCTAGCTACTAAATTAGATTCTACTAATCCTCTTGCTTGTCTAACTGCATTACTAATAGCTCTTTCATCACTATTTCCATGAGCTTTAATAACCAAACTAGTTAAACCACAAAGCATTGCTCCACCTGCTTCAGATGAATCAAATACTTTCTTAAAGTTCTTTAAGCTCTTTTTCATAAATAGAGCTCCTATTTTTGATTTAAATGATGACTTTATTTCTTTTTTTAGACAAGCACCCATATATTTTGCAGTACCTTCTAGTGTCTTAAGTAAAATATTACATGTAAAACCATCATTAATAAAAACATCACAGTCAGAAAAAAACATTTCCTTTGGCTCAATATTACCAACAAAGTTAATTCTTTCGCTAGTTTTTAAAACTTTATATGTTTCTTGATCTACTTCTCTACCCTTGCCTTCTTCTGTACCTATATTAATTAAACCAACTTTTGGATTTTCTTTTCCTAAAGTTTCTTTAGCCATAATAGATGCATAATAAGCAAGTTGTTCTATATGTTCAGGACGTAATTCTACATTAGCCCCACTATCTAATAAAATCTTATTACCACCAGCGGTAGGAATAAATGGTGCTAAAGCAATTCTATGCATTCCTTTTATTTTCTTTAAAATCATATGTCCAGCTACAACTACTACTTGAGTAGGACCTGCTGAAACAATTGCATCACATTCGCCGTTCTTACAAGCTTCCATAGCTAAAACCATTGAATATGGTTCTTTACTTCTAATTGCTTTAACTGCATCATGTTCACCCATATCAAAATATTTATCAGTGTGAACTACCTTAATTCTAGTTGAATCAGTTAAATATTCTTTTATTTTATTTTCATCACCAAATAAAGTGATTTCTACATCTTTATATTTTTTTACAGCATCCATTGCTCCTAAAACATTACATTTTGGAGCAAAATCTCCACCCATCGCATCAAGCGCTATTCTTATCATATACATACCTCCAAATAAAAAGTGTACGAGATTATTTTATCATATTTTAATCCTTAATACTATTTATTTCTTTCATAACTTTATCATTAAGATAAAAATATTTATCTAATCCTACAGTAAATACTATAAAGTAAGCATCATCTTTTGCTTTTTCTAGCATTCTATAATCAGCTATTAAATCTCCAAATTTAAATTTTGGCATACCTGATTGACGAGAACCAAAGAAATCTCCTGGACCCCTTAATTTCAAATCTTCTTCTGCAAGCTTAAAACCATCAGTAGTTTGTTCTATTATTTTTAATCTTTTAGCATCTATATTATTTGTTATTAAAAAACAATATGATTCACTTGATCCTCTACCAACACGCCCTCTAAGTTGATGAAGTTGTGATAAGCCAAAGCGTTCAGCATTAAAAATAGCCATAACAGTTGCATTAGGATTATCTATACCTACCTCTATAACTGTTGTTGAAATAAGTATTTGAAATTCATTGTTTTTAAATCGTCTCATAATTAAGTCTTTTTCTTCTTGCTTCATTTTTCCATGTAATACTTCCATTTTATAATTTGGAAACTTATTTTTAAGGAGTTCATATGTTTCAAAAACATCATGTAATTCTACTTTTTTAGATTCTTCAATTAAAGGAGAAATTACATATATTTGGTGATTATTTTTTATTTCACTATCCATAAAATTAAGGCAAGCATCTAAGTTATCCTCTAATACTACTTTTGTTTTAATTTGTTTTCTATTTTTAGGTAGTTCATCTATAATAGATGAATCCATATCACCTAAAACAGATATTGCAAGTGTTCTAGGTATTGGAGTTGCTGTTAAATATAAGACATCAGGATTAAATCCTTTTTCTCTTAAAGCACGTCTTTGATTAACGCCAAAACGATGCTGTTCATCAGTTATAACTAACCCTAATTTGTCATAAACTATATCATCAGTAAATAAGGCATGAGTACCTATTATTACATCTAAATCATGATTTTTAATCTTATCCAATAATTCTATTCTTTTTTTACCTTTTATACTACTAGTTAATAGTCCTAATCTTATATTAGTTTTTTTAAATAATTTAGTTAAGTTTTCATAGTGCTGATATGCTAATACTTCTGTTGGCACCATAAAACATGTTTCATATCCATCAAGAGCAACTGCATAAAGTGCAAGTGCCGCAACAATCGTTTTACCACTACCAACATCACCTTGTACTAAACGATTCATTGGAAATGTACTTTTCAAATCCTTATATATTTCGTTTGTGACACGCTTTTGAGCACTTGTAAATTCAAACGGAATAGTTTTTATGAAATCTCTAATTTCATTTATATCCCATTTTTTAGGTGTTTTTTCTTCTTTTTGATTCAACATGCGTAAATACTGTAGTTTAAGTTCAAACTCTAAAAATTCTTCATATTTAAACCTTTTAATAGCAAGTTCAAAGTCAAGCTTAGTTTCTGGACTATGAATTAATCTATAACTTGTATTTATATCAGGTAAATTATATTTTTCTATTATAAATTTAGGCAAGTGTTCCTTATTATATATTGAATATTCATCAAGAGCTGATAAAATAATTTTTTTTAATGATTTTGATGGAATTCCTTCAATTTCATATGATGGCTCAAGTGTATTTTCTTTAATTGAAAAATATATGTTAGAAGCAATTATTTTACTATTTTTTTCTTCATATTTTCCTTCAATATAGATAGTTTGGCCAACATTTAATTTATTAATCAAAAATGGTCTATTAAAAATAGTAACCTTTACTATTTTATCTTCTACTTTAGCATCAAATGTAATATAATTTAAATTCTTTTTAACAAAAGTATTTTTGGCAGCAGTAAAAACAGAACCAATTACAAAAGCATTGTCCAAATTAAGTCCTGTTATGGTAAAATCTAAATATTTTTTTGGAAAAAGATTAATTAAATCATAAATAGTATTAACACCTAAACTTTTTAATATTTGATAAGTTTTAGGACCAATACCATTTTTCTTAATCTTTATATACATATTTTTTAAATCCATGAAACCGCCTCATTTAATATTATACAATATTAATTAGTGATTTTAAATTTGAAATATTATTTTTCAAAAAAAAGAACCTCATCTTGAGGTTCTATTCAACTGAAACGATATAAGAATAAATATCTTGTTTTCCTTCAATGATTTCAATTTCAATTTCATCATCTATTTCATTAATGTATTCTGTAACTTCATTTACTTCTTCTTCATTTACATCTTGACCATAGAATAATGTAACGATTTCAGCATCATTATCAACTAAACCATCAAGTAATGATTTAATTGCATCAATTCTTTCTTTTGTTGATGAGAAAATCTTTTTACCAGAAAGACTCATGAAATCTCCTGAGTTAATCTTAACTCCATCAATTTCTGTATCTCTAACTGCATAAGTAACTTCTCCTGTTTTAACAGTGTTAATTACTTCACTCATATTTTCAAAGTTTTCATCAACAGATAGTTCAGGATCAAAATTAATTAATGCTGAATAACCAGAAGCAATTGATTTAGCTTTTAAAACTACAACCTTTTTATTTTCTACTAATGTTGCAGCTTGTTCAGCAGCTAATATAACATTTGAGTTATTAGGAATAATTATGTAGTTATCTGCATCTATACTATCAATAGCTTTTAGGAATTGTTCAGTTGATGGATTCATTGTTTGTCCACCATCAATAATAAAATCAGTTCCTAGCTCAGTAAATGCTTTTTTGATTCCATCACCAAAGCATACAGAAATAATTCCTATTTCTTTATGTTCTTGTTTCTTTGGTTCAATGAATTGTGTATGTTGTAATCTCATATTTTCAATCTTAGTTGTAACAAGTTCACCTAAGCCTTGAGCAATATTTAATACTTCACCTGGTTTATTAACGTGAACATGAACCTTCAATAGGCTTTCATCTTTTACAAGTACTAGTGAATCACCCATAGCTTGTAATTGATCTTTTAAATCGGATTCAACAAACTTATCAGGTTCTGCAAGTTCAATAATAAATTCTGTGCAATAACCAAATATAATTTCTTGTGCTTGTGTTTCAGCCGCTTTAGCTTTCTCTTCTTCTGTTTGAATATGAAGTTGTTCACCGTTAAGCATCATTTGCATACCTTCAACAATCTTAACGAATCCAGCACCACCTGAGTCTACTACCTTAGCCTCAGCTAAAATAGGAAGTAATTTAGGTGTGTTAGCTAAAGATTCTTTTGCTGCAGATAAATATGCTTCAACTAATTCTTCTAAAGTTACATAATTCTTACCATTAATTGCATTTGCTGCATCTTTAACAACAGTTAGAATTGTTCCTTCAACTGGTGACATAACAGCCTTATAAGCCATCTTATAACCACCATATAAAGAATTAGCAAATTCCTCTAGAGTAATAAATTCTTTAGTAACATTTTTAAGTTCAGTATAAACTCCTCTAAAGAATTGTGATAAGATAACTCCTGAGTTACCACGAGCACCCATCAATAATCCTCTTGATAAGTTCTTAAGTATTGGGGCAATTTGTTTTGAGCTGACGTTTTCAATTTCTCTAACACCAGCCATCATTGTCATACTCATATTTGTTCCTGTATCACCATCAGGTACAGGGAATACGTTTAAAGCATCTACTTCGGCATAACAGTTTTTAAGGTTAACTGCACCGTTTGTGACCATCTTCTTAAGAAGAGCACCACTAATTTTCGTAACAGGCATAACTATTCCTCCAGTAATTCAATTTCAATTAATCTATAATTATAAGCCTTACATTGGCGATAAATTCTTTTATATTATGATATATATCATAAATGGTAAAAAATAAGTTAATTATTTATATACTTCTTAATTTTACCCCTTATATTCTATAATAGTTATGAAATAAAATCAAGAAAAATCGAAATCTTTATAAATTATTAACGATTTCTTTAAAAAAATTTTACAATAAACTTAAAAAAATGTATTGTATTTTTATTTATCTTATGATAAACTAAATAATGCGTGTAAGTGTAATAGTAAAAAGGAGGTATTAGACTATGGCTAGATGCTATTTAACAGGTAAAACAACTTCTGCTGGAAACAATCGTTCGCATTCACTACGTGCTACTAGAAGAACTTGGAAAGCTAACTTACAAACAGTTCGCATTAAAATGGAAGATGGTACTGTTAAAAAGGTTAAGATCTCCGCTAGAGCATTAAAAAAGTGTGACATTGAAAGAGCTTAATTAAATTAACATAAAAGAAAAGAAGGCAATCGCCTTCTTTTTCTTTTACCAATTATTCTTATTACTAAAATTTCTGTGAGGATTATTATCTATTGTACTTTCTTTATAGAATCCACTTACTATTTTTTTGTTTCTTTCATTTGCATATTTATTAAATGTATTAAATAAATATATAATATTTTCATATCTAAGGGAAGTAAATAAAATATCTTCTTCTACTTTTAATGTTTTCTTTATTATTTCTTTTTGCTTATCACTAAATAATTTTTCTATCTTTTCAAACAATAACTTTGATTTTTTGTTGAATAAATAGCTTATAAAATCTAAATATAAATCCATATCTATAAAAGAAATATCAGGATTTTTTTTCTTTATAAATCCTGCAAAAATAATTCTTGCTTTTGGCTCTGGTTTAAAATCGGAGCTTTTGAATTTATATATAATGTCCATATTATAAAAAGGATTAAATAATAAATATTTATATGTTAGATAATCATCATACTTAGAGAATCTTAAAAATGGTTCATATTGCATAATTATATATACATTATTTATATTACTTTCTTTTAATAGTTTTTCTAAAAGTGTAGTAGTAATATTAAAAGGAATATTTGAAAAAACATTACATTTTTCATCTATAACATATTCTAATATATCTGTATTAATTAATTCTAAATTTTCATTTAAAATAGATTCTTTAAGATTATTAAATAATCTTTCATCTAATTCTATAGCCTTTATTTTATAATCATTATCAAGTAAGCAGTTAGTAATTATACCTTTACCAGGACCTATTTCTAACACTTTTATATCTTTATCTAAATTTGCTAAATCAATTAGTTTTAATACTAGATTTTTATCATGTAAAAAGTTTTGTGAATTTTTTATATCCATATTATACTGCCTTTAATTTTTTGATAGTTTCAATTCTATCTTTTTGTTTAAAGATATATGAACCAGCAACACAAATTTCTACCCCTGCCTCTTTTGCAAGATGTATTGTTTTATCATCTATTCCACCATCAATTTCAATTACATATTTTTTATTTTCTTTTTGTTTTAATTCTTTTAACTTTCTTACTTTATCTAACACTTCAGCCATAAAGCTTTGTCCACCAAAACCAGGTTCAACACTCATAACTAACACTAAGTCGACCATATCTAAATATGGATATACTTCTTCTACTTTTGTTTTAGGTTTTATAGATATACCTACCTTACAACCTAAACGCTTAATTTCATCAATTACTTCTTTAGGATTATCATCACTTTCATAGTGGAAAGTAATTAAATCAGCACCTGCATTTGCAAAATCTTTTGCATATTTTAGTGGATTAGAAATCATTAAATGACAATCAAAAAATAATTCTGTATATTTCCTAATACATTTAACAACTGGTGCACCAAATGTAAGGTTTGGAACAAAGTGTCCATCCATTACATCGATATGTACCATATCACAGTTTTTAATAGATTCTATTTCTAGAGCTAATCTAGCAAAATCACTAGATAAAATTGATGGGGCTATTTGCATAAATAATTCCTCCTAATATTTCTTATTTTTCTTTATCTCATCATAAAATTTAAGATAATTCTCATATCTTGATTTTAAGATATTATCTAAATTATTTTTAACATTGCAATCTGGTTCGTTTATGTGATTACAATCACTATATCTACAACCACTAGACAATTTATAAAAATCAATGAAGCCTTCTTTTAAATCATCTATTTCAAAGTCTAAAAAGTCTAGGCTTGAAAATCCTGGAGTATCTGCGATATATCCGTTATCATATTCAAGCAGTTCTGTTGTACGTGTAGTATGTTTACCACGTCCTAGTGCCCTACTTATTTCATTTGTTTCTTGTTTGTAATTTGGATCAATTGCATTTAATAAGCTAGATTTACCAGCTCCAGTTTGACCCGATAAGACGCTAATTTTGTTTTCAAATAACGGTTTTAAAACATCAATTCCATTATTAACTTTACTTGATGTGTAATATACGTTATAACCTATTTTTTCATAGTAGCTAAGTTTATTTTTTAAATCGTCTAATTCATTTTTGCTTAATAAATCAATTTTTGTAATTACTATCTTTATATTTATTTTTTCTTTTTCGATATGAAGAATAAAATTATCTAATAGGTTAAAACTAAAGTCTGGTTCCTTACATGAAAAAATTAAAACAACTTGATCAATATTAGCACAATCAGGGCGTCTTAACGAATTCTTTCTTTCGTTAACACTTAGAATATAATTATTCTCATAATTAACTATATCTCCAGCCTTAGGACTAACAGTAATTATTTTATCACTAGCTACTCTAACATACCTTAATTTTCCGCTAGCTTTAGCCATAATTATATCATTTGTTTCTAAATCTTTAATTGTATAATTTCCACCTGTAATCTTTAAAACTAAGCCTTTGTTCATTATTTATCCCCTTTAATCATTTTTCCCCTTAACTGTCCACATGCAGCATCAATATCATGGCCATGTTCTTTTCTAACAGTTACGTTTAATCCTTCTTTTTTTAATAAATCAAAGAATATATTTGTTCTTTTACTACGTCTATAATCATTATTACTTGTTTCATTATAAGGTATTAAATTAACATAAACGTTTAATCCTCTAAGTAGCTTACCAAGTTCTTTAGCATTACTATCTAAATCATTTATTCCATCAATTAATAAATATTCAATAGTTACTCTTCTATTAGTGTTATTAATATATGTTCTAATTGCACCAATTAAATCCTCTAATGGATATTTTTTATTAACTGGCATAAGCTTATTTCTAAGCTCATTATTAGATGCATGTAAGCTTATAGCTAGATTTACTTGGAACTTTTCATTTTCAAAATCTTTAAACTTTGGAATAATTCCGCTAGTTGAAAGAGTAATATGTCTAGCACCTATAGCTATACCATTATCATTATTAATAATTCTAATAAATTTAATTACATTATCATAATTTAAAAATGGTTCACCTATTCCCATTATTACAACACTACTAATTTTCTTTTCACTTATTTTTTCTACATTTAATATTTGTAAAACCATTTCATATGTTTCTAAGTTTCTTTTGAATCCATATGCACCTGATGCGCAAAATGAACAAGCCATAGGGCATCCCACTTGACTAGATACACATAAAGAATATCCATAATCATGTGGCATTAAAACAGTTTCTATTAAATTGCCATCTTCTAGCTTAAATAAAAACTTTTCTGTTGTATCACTACTTACTTGTCTATTAATTATTTCAATAGATGAAAATATCAATTCATTTTTTAATTTATCTCTAAATTCTTTTTTTAAAGTAGTCATTTCATCATAACTAGATACTCTATCTTTATACAAGCTTAAAAATATCTGCTTAGCGCGATATTTCTTTTCACCAATACTTTCTATGAAGTTTTCTAAATCAATTAAATCTAGATCATAAACTTTCATAATATTCTCCTACTTTAAATTATATACATCATAAACTACATCATCTATTTTTTCTACATTAACTTTTTTATAAAGTTCTTTTGTCTTGCTTGATAGTTCCATACTTTCAACTACATATAAGTTTTTAACATTTTTAACATCAAGACTATTAGCTATTTTTTCTGATTTTATAATTAGTTTATCAAGTTCTTTTCCACTATAAAAATCATTACTAACACTACTTACATTTTCACTTAAAGTTATTTCTTCTATATTTTCTAAATACATAAAAGCATTACTACTAACATTATTTGATTTTATATTTATTTTCTTTAAGTTTGGGGCAATAGTAAAAGCTCTTGATTTTATGTTTTTATCAATAGTAATACTACTATCTTTTATTCCTGAAGAATAAATTATTAATTCATCACTCTTATAAAGTGAACCATTAATTGTTGAATAAATACTTGAATTTTCAACACTTATAGTTTTTAAGTTTTGACAATATGTAAAACTACCTTCTTCTATACTAGTGATATTTTCATAAAACTTAACAGATTCAATATAGTCATTATTTCTAAATCCACTTATTTCAGTTACATCTTTTTTATTATACTTTTTAGGTATTGTTATTGATTTTTCTTTTGAAGACTCATTTAAAGAAACTCTATATGTATTATCAAACTTTAGTTCAAAGTCTAACATTTTAGAGATTTTTTTATTTTTACATGATGTAGTTATAAATATCAATGGAATTAAAAATAATATTTTTTTCACTTATATCACCAAATTTTATTTTACCATATTTTTGTTTTATTATAAACAAAAAAGAGGAATAATCCTCTTAATTGTTATGATCTTAATTTTGCTTGATATGTAAAGTCTAATCTCTTTAAGATTTGATTAATGAATTTATCTACATCTTCACTAGTTAAAGTCTTTTCATTATCTTGGAATTCAAGTGATATAGCAATTGACTTTAAGTTTGGATCAATCTTATCTCCTTGATATACATCAAAGATATTTATATCAACAAGTTTTTTAGCTGTTTGTTTGATTAAATCAACAATATCACTAGCAGCTACATTCTTATCAATTAGAATTGCAATATCTCTAGATACTGTTGGGAATTTAGAGATTGGCTTATAGTTATTTTTGATGTTTCTAATCTTATATATTTCAGTTAAGTTTAATTCAAATACAAAACCATCTGTAATATCATTTTCTTTTAAGATTTGTGGATGAAGTGCACCTATTACACCAATCTTAGTATTACCAGCCATAACAAATGCAGTTTGTCCGTTATGTAAGCCATTATTTACTCCCTTAACGAATGTTACATCAAGTCCTATATAAGAAAGTAATTGTTCTAAAATACCCTTTAATAAATAGAAATCAGCTTGCATCTTCTTTCCTTGCCATAAACTAGAATTAAACATTCCTTTAATACCTACAGCAAGTAAATCATATTCAGAATTTGTGTTATAACCTTTACCAATTTCAAAGATTGCTAAATCTTGTTGTTGTCTAGCACTATTGTATCTTAAATCTTCAACAATGCTATTAAGTAGAGTTTGTCTTAAAGTTTCTCTATCACTAGTCATTGGCATTAATAAACTTATTTCATTACTAAATTCACCAAACTTATTTAAATCATTTTTATTGATTAGTGAATAGTTAACAACTTCCATTAAACCCATACCAGCTAGGAAGTGTCTAATACTTCTTACTAGTTTTTGTTTTTCGTTTAAAGCACCTTTAGAATTAGTATTTGGTAATGTTGATGGAATGTTTTCATATCCATACATTCTAGCTATTTCTTCTTCTAAATCTTGACTTGTTGAAATATCTACTCTTCTAGTAGGTACAAATACCTTAAATGAGCCATTTTTAGCTTCTACTTTAAAGTCTAAATCTTTAAATATTTTTTCAACTTGTTCACTGGTAATATTAATTCCTAAATAGTTTTTAATCTTATTTAATTCAATATTTATTTCTTTATCAGATTTATTTAAATTATCAACTGAAGTATAAGCATTATCAATCATACCATCAGCAAGAAGACCGAATAATTCAGTTGCTCTATCAAGAGCTAATGTAATACGTGATGGATCAACTATTCTTTCATAGCGCATAGATGCTTCACTATGTAAGTTTAATCTTGATGCAGTTTTTCTTATAGCAGTAGGTGCAAAGTATGCACTTTCAAGAATAATATTTTTAGTATTTTCATTAATTCCTGATTTTAATCCACCCATAACTCCACCAATAGCAATAGGTTCACTTCCATTAGTTATAACTACATCTGTAGGAAGTAATTCTCTATCAATTTCATCTAGTGTAGTCATTACTTCTTTATCATAAGCATTTCTAACTACAATGTTATTACCAATTATATCAGCATCAAAAGCATGTAGTGGTGTACCAAGTTCTAGCATTACATAGTTAGTAATATCAACTACATTATTAATAGGTCTAATACCACAAGCAATTAGTCTTCCCTTTAACCACCAAGGTGATTCTTTAATTGTTATGTTATTAATCTTTCTAGCATAGTATGCATAGCAATTTTCAGTATCAATTTTAACAGATAAATCGCTAGGTTTAGAGTTTTTCATAACTGGAGCTTTGTAATTTACTTTAATTCCTTTAGCTGCAGCTATATCATAAGCTACACCTAAATGACTTAATAAATCTCCACGGTTAGGAGTAAGTCCTGTTTCAAAAACTGTGTCATCTAATCCTAAGTATTTTAGTGGATCTTCTCCTGCTTTTGCATCATCACCAAGAATTACTATTCCGTTTTTAAATTCTTCTGGAACATATTTTTCTTCAATACCTAGTTCTTGCAAGCTACAGCACATACCATTAGATTCTACTCCTCTAACTTTACTTTTTTTAATTTTAAAGTTACCAGGTAGTACTGCGCCATCTTTAGCAACTACTACATTAATACCAGCAGTACAGTTAGGAGCTCCACAAACAATTTGTTCAACCTTATCTCCTAAATCTACTTGGCAAATGTGTAAGTGATCACTATCTGGATGCATTACGCATTCATTTATATGACCAATTGTAAGGTTTGTTGCATTAACTAATTTATAATATTCTTCTATTTCAATTACTTTAAATGACATTAATTTATATAATTCTTCATTAGTTTCATCAATTTTAACGAAGTCTTTAACAAAATTTAAACTAGTTTTCATCTTATTTTACCCCCTTAAATTGATTTAAGAATTTTTGATCATTCATATAGAAGTTTCTTATATCTTCAATACCATATTTAAGCATAGTAAATCTTTCAACACCTATACCAAATGCGAATCCTTGAATTTTTTCTGGATCATATCCATTCATCTTAAGCACATTATTATTAACCATACCAGCACCTAAAACTTCAATCCATCCACTATTCTTACAAATAGGGCATCCTTTACCATTACATTTAAAGCATGATACATCTACTTCTACACTTGGTTCAGTAAATGGGAAGAAACTTGGACGTAGACGAATTGTTCTTTCATCACCAAATACTTTTTTAGCTACTTCATGTAGTGTACCTTTTAAATCAGCAAGTGAGATATCTTTTCCAAGCACTAAACCTTCTACTTGCATGAATTGATGTGAGTGAGTTGCATCATCATCATCTCTTCTATAAACCTTACCAGGACAAATTACTTTAATAGGTTCACCCTTCTTAGCTTGCATAGTTCTTGCTTGAACTGGTGAAGTATGAGTTCTAAGTAATGTGTTAGGATTAATATAGAAAGTATCTTGCATATCACGTGCTGGGTGATCCTTTGGTAAGTTTAAAAGTTCAAAGTTATATAAATCTTCTTCAACTTCAGGACCTTCTGCGATTTCGTAACCCATACCAATGAATAAATCTTCGATTTCTTCAATTGTTTGCATTAATGGGTGGATTACTCCTGTATTAAACTTATAACCAGGTAAAGTTACATCAATAGCTTCACTTTCTAGCTTCTTATTAATTTTCATTTCTTCTAGTTTTTCTTGAGCAATTCTAATCTTTTCTTCAACAGCGCTCTTTATCTTATTAACCAAAGCTCCAAACTTAGGACGCTCCTCATTACTTAAGTCACGCATTCTACCCATAAATCCTTGAATTAAGCCCTTTTTTCCTAGATACTTAACTCTTGTTTCGTTTAGTTGATCTAAGTTTTCACAAGCATCAATTTCTTCGCTTGCAACTTTTTCAACATTCTCTAATTCCATAATTATTCCTCCTTATCTATTAAAAAAAGTCCTTAGATTTCTCTAAGGACGTTATTAACGCGGTACCACCTTAGTTCTAG
>JAILKD010000054.1 GCA_024694145.1 bacterium
ATATTTTCTTTGCATACTTTTAAAAGTTGCAATGTTTTAACATCAATATAATCATCAATAATATAGATAGATTTTTTAGCAAGACTATAAATTGTTTGATAAGCAATAATAGCTTCTATTCTCTCTCCATCTAATATAAGATAATGCTTAAATTTAGATGGATCAATAAAATTATCCATAACTATTTCTAATTTCTTCTTTATCTTTTTATTATCTTTGTTTAACTTTTCTATGGATTTATCAGTATTATATTTACTTATTTCTAAAGCGGAAACTTTATTTGTTAGTTTTAACAGTTCATTAGTAGATGATAGATTATTGCTTTCTATTATATAGTCTTTCATTTGTTTAAAAGAATCAATCAGAATAATACTTTGTTTTGTGGCAAGTTCACCCTTTAAAACAGTCATAAGCATGTAGATTCCTTGTTCAGTAAAAGCATATGGAAGATATTTTGAACCACCTTCATTACTATGCCAACTATCTTGTGAGGTAACATTTTGTGACCTCACCAAATTTTCGATTTCTGCCTTTGTCAATTGAAATCTATATCTATCTGGAAATTTATTTATATTTCTCTTTACTTGTTGATTAAATGATTTTGTTTCATAGCCATAAATCTTCGCTAAATCAAAATCAAGCATTACCTTTACTCCCCTTATAACATAAATCATAGATTCAATTTTCTCTCTATTTAACTCTGGTATTATTATTTCATTGTTCACAATAATTCCTCCTAAAATAACCATTAATATTTATGGATGAATTATATCATATTTTATATCTATAAATCAAAAAAAAGGCTAAATTGAGCGATTTTTTCAAAAACGCAAAATAAGGCCTTTTTATTAATATAAATCTATAAAATTTTATCAAATTATTTGTCTATTTCAAAGAACTCTCCATCATCTTTTTCTTCATCTGTACCAAAAGTAATTGCATCATATAACACTTCAAAGCTTTCCATAAATCCATGGAATCCTTTTCTAAATATCTTCTTTGTAGCATTATCAATTCTTTCACTTGTATTAGATTCAATTTTTTCTTTATTTTCTATTTTCTTAAATATTTCTTCTTCTAAATCTTCTAATTCTTTATAATCTAAGTTTTCTAGCTTTGCATCAGTAATAAAATCCATTACATAGAATAATAGATCTAAATCAGCGTAATGTGCTTTTAGATTATCATCTGTCTTATATACTCTATCATATAAACTATTTATATATAAGAATTTCTCATTTAAATATCTATATCCAAATGTAAATAAATCAAATATATCATCACTTACTTCTTCACCATTTTGTTCACATTCATAAATATATTCAATTACATCATAAATGCATTCAAATGATTCACTAAAAGGTGCATCATTAAATCTTTCTACGATTATATTATTATATAGTTTTTGTAAGTCTTTAAATTCACTAAATATATCCATATATTCTCCTTATCAAAAAAGAGGAATTACTCCTCTTTTATTATTTGTCTTCGTATAAGTCTTCGTAGTCATCCATCATGTCGTTGTATTTTTCTTCTTCATCTTCGTCCCAAGAGTTTTCTTCATCCTCTTCGTCCCAAGAATTTTCTTCATCATCTTCATCTTCATCAGCATCTTCATCTATTTCATATGTTGATTCTTCTTCATCTTCATCAGCATCTTCATCTATTTCATATGTTGATTCTTCTTCATCTTCATCTTCGACATAATTGTATTCATCAACTTCGATATTATCTTCATCATCTTCGAATTCTTCGCTTGATGAATCATTTTCATAGAATGATTTATCCCAAGCCTCAAGTGGTTGTCTAGTCTTTAAATCCCATAAGTCATCTTCTCCACCTAAGAATACAAAGTCTGCGCATGTTGTAATATCAATATATAATTGAGCTTTAAGATTAGCATCATCGCCTAATCCTAAAGATGTCATAACATCATCAATTAATTTATATATATTTTGTGGTTCGCTAGAAGCCTTCATTAATTCAATAGCTTCTTCTAACATAGATCTTTCCATTTATCTTCACTCCTTAAATGACTACTATATTTTATATGAAATATAAATATTTTTCAAGTACTTTTTAATATTTACTTGATATTTCTTCTTCCTTCTAGTGCTTTAGCTAAAGTTAAGGCATCTGCATATTCTAAATTACCGCCTACTGGTAAGCCATATGCAATTCTTGAAATATCACAGTTATAATCCTTTAACATTTCTTTAATATATTGAGCTGTAATCTCCCCTTCAACAGAAGGATTTGTTGCGATAATTATCTCTTTAGCTTCTTTTGCTCTATCAATTAAAGATTCTAAATTTAAATCTTCTGGCATAATTCCTGCTTGATAATTAATAACACCATCTAATATATGATAAACACCATCATATGATTCGCACTTTTCAATAGAAAATAAATCTTTTACATCTTCAATGACCATTATTTTATCATTATTTCTACTAGCGCAAATATCACATATTTCATTATTAGTAATATTACCGCATCTTTTACATCTTTTAAGATTTTTTATTTTAACAAGTGCACTAGCAAAGTTATCAATATCATCATTACTCCATTTAGTAACTGTATTTATTGCTAGTCTTTCTGCTGTTTTAGGACCTATTCCTTGATATTTAGATAATGCTTCAATTAAGCCACTTATTTCATCTGGATATTTCATTAAAACATTCCTGGCATTTGGAATTGAGACATAACTCTTTGAGTTTCGTCATCAACATTTTTAAATGCATTATTTAAAGCAGCTACAATTGTATCTTCAATCATATCTAAATCATCTAATGAATCAATAGCATCCTTATTAATAGTTACCTTTAATACTTCTTTTGAACCTAAAACTACTACATCAACTACACCTGCAGCTGTACCAGTAAATTCAGTTTCTTCTAAGCGCTTTTGTGCTTCCATCATTTCTTTTTGCATTCTTTGTATTTTTCTTACCATATTTGGATTCATATTTCATCACTCCTCAAATTTTATATTTTCTTTCCCAAATAATTTTATTCCATCTTCTTCAAACTCTGAAATAGCTTTTTCTTTTGCTTCAATTACTATGTTTTCTTCTTCAATGTTGTGATTCTTTTTCATTTCTTCAGTTATTTTATTCCAACATTCTCTAGTAATAGCTACATAGTCATCAATTAAATGTGTTTTTCTATTTAATAATTTCTTTATTAAAGCCTTGTTTTCTTCTTTTTGTATTTGTGCACAAATATATTGTTCATCAAATACTAAAATCATATCATAATCATTCATACATACAAGTTCACTTTTAGAAAGCATATTACCAACTTGTTTTAATTCTATATCAGTGATCTTATTAAAAGTATTCCATCCTTTAAGCATAAGATTTCTCTTTTCCTCGTTAGGCTTAGATAAAATCTTTTTAATCATATCACAATCAGATTCATATTTTTCCTCTTTTGGAAGTTCTTCTTTTTTAGGTGGAATATAACTTGAAACTGGACGTTTCTCTAAATCCTCTACCCTTTTTTCAAGTTTATACAATAATTCATTATCATTAACATTCTTTAACTCAAATGAATCAGTCATTTTAATAATACCTAAATCAAGGTATGCACGCTTTTGATTAGTCCACTTAATATTATTTTGAACTTCACTTAAATTGTTAATATAAGCATATATTCTTTGATTTGTTATTACTTTACTTAAATTTTTAAATTGTTCATTTTTATAAAGTGATAAATCACTGTTATAATTTGGAACATTTTTAAATAACAACATATTCTTATAGAAATTAATTAGGTCAGTAACTATTCTAGATATCTCCTTACCATTTTTAATTAAATCATCAATTATATTCATTGCCTTTGATGGATCTAATTCTTTAATAGCAACAATTAAGTTAATTAAATCTTCACTTGTTACACTACCACTTATTTTATGAACATCAGTAGCTTCAATTTTACCTGTTGAATAGCTTATAACTTGATCTAGCAAGCTTAAAGCATCTCTTAAGCCCCCCTCAGCATTTAGAGCAATTGCTTCTATTGCTTCACTTGTTATATCTATATTTTCTTTACTTGCAACTTCAGTTATTCTTTTCTTTAAATCATCATTTGATATTGCTCTAAAATCATATCTTTGGCAACGAGATAAAATAGTAGCTGGTATCTTATGAATTTCAGTTGTAGCTAGAATGAAAATGGCGTGTTTTGGTGGTTCTTCAAGTGTTTTTAGTAGTGCGTTAAATGCACTTGTTGATAGCATATGAACCTCATCTATGATATATACTTTATACTTACAAACACTAGGAACATATTTAACACGTTCTCTTAAATCCCTAATTTCATCTACACCATTATTACTTGCTGCATCTATTTCAATGACATCACTAATTTTACCTTCAGCAATACCCCTACATATCTCACATTCACAGCAGCAATCACTAGTAGGTGCTTTTTCACAGTTAACTGCCTTAGCAAATATTTTTGCTATACTTGTTTTACCTGTACCTCTTGGGCCGCTAAATAAATAAGCGTGACTAATCTTATCATTTTTTAGTGCATTCATTAAAGTTCTAGTTATATGCTCTTGACCAGCAACTTCTCTAAAGCTTTGAGGTCTATATGTTCTATATAAAGCTTGATAAGACATGTCTTCACCACCCAACGTTAATATTATATCATAATATTATTAAGATAACTACTTTCCTAAACAAAATCTTTGAAATAATCTATCTATGACTAATTCAGTATTAGATTCACCTACTATTTCACCCAAATAATCAAGTGAATTTTTAATATCAATACTTATCATATCTACTTCCATCATATTATTTATTCCCTTAATTGCTTCAACAAGTGAATCTTTTGCTTTTTCAAGTAAATCAATATGTCTAACATTTGATAAATAATTAGAATCAGTAACATTAAAATCATTTAGATTTAATATTTCAAGTATTTTATCCTCTAGAGCATCTATTCCTTTGTTGTCATTAATTGACATATAAATATCTGCATTATAATCATTTTGCTTATTTAAATCAATCTTATTCATGATTATAATACGTTTTTTATTCTTTGTTTTTTCTAATATTTCTAAATCAAGATCATTTAGTTTTCTACTATTATCAAGTAATACTAAAACTAAATCTGCTTCATCTATTTTTGATAGACTACGCTTTACACCGATTTGTTCAACCTCATCAATAGAAGTTCTAATACCTGCAGTATCAATTAAATTAAGTGTTATACCACCTATATTTAAGAAACCTTCAATATAATCACGTGTAGTTCCCTCAATATCGCTTACTATAGCCTTTTCTTCGTCTAATAAAGTGTTAAGTAAACTAGATTTCCCTACATTTGGTTTACCAACAATAACTGTTTTTATACCTTCTCTAATAAGCTTACCTCCACTTGATTTATCAAGTATATCATCCATCTTATTAATTATTTTAGATATTCTATTATTTAAATTAGAATATTCTATTTCAGGTATATCAGTATATTCAGGATAATCTATATTAACTTCAATATCTACTAAAATATCTAATACTTCTTGTTTCAAATTAGTAATCATATTACTAGTTTTTTTACTAATACCGTTATTAGCAATACCTAGTGCTAACTTATTTTTAGCACTAACCATATCCATAATTGATTCAGCTTGAACTAAATCAATTCTTCCATTTAAAAAAGCTCTTTTACTAAATTCACCAGGCTCAGCCATTCTAAAACCATTTCTTAAAAGAGTTCTTAAAACTCTATTTGTAACATATATACCACCATGACAGTTTATTTCAACACTATCTTCTGCGGTAAATGATTTAGGTGCTTTAAATACTGCTACCATTACCTCATCTATTATCTCATTATTATCAATAATATGACCATAATGAATAGAATTAGGTAGTGCATTATTTAAATTAAAGCCCTTAAAGCAATTATTAACTAAATCAATACAACCATCGCCACTACATCTAATTATAGATATAGCTGCACTACCATAAGGAGTGCATATAGCACATATAGCTTCATTCATAAATTATTCCTCATCAACTATTTTTTCAATCTTTTCTTCATCTTGATTCTTTTCATTTAATGATTTTTGAATAACTATATTTTCTTTTCTTTTTTCTCTAAAATTAGATACTCTAAATGGATTAACACCTCTAATAATATCTCTAATATAAACAAATAAAACGCCAAATATAGCCATTATACCACCTAATAATAAGAAGTTCATACCAAGAATAATTGATGTAATTACACAAAACCAAATTGTTGAAGCTGTTGTTAAACCTTTGATTTTATCTCCTGTTTTAATAATTACACCAGCACCTAAAAATCCCATACCAGTAAGTATTGCAGCAATAATTCTTTGGCTATTTGTTGATGGATCAAATTGGTAAATATATCTTTGTAGTAAAGCAACACCACAAGCACTAACAGATACTAATACATGGCTAGACATACTACTTCTTGTTCTTACTGCTTGGCGCTCAAAACCAATTAAAAATGAGAATACAGATGCAATAATTAAAGCAATTATTCCACCTAAATCAATAAACTTTGGTGCATCATAAACTAAATCTTCAAAAAACATAAAACTATACCTCTCTATTCTTATATTCTCTAATTACCTCATCAGCATCAACGCTAAATTGGTATATTTCACTAACCTTATGAATTCTACATCCACTAGCAAGTTGGTGTCCACCACCACCATACTTATTAGCAAGTAAATCTATTCTAGGTCCATTAGATCTAAGTCTAATTCTATATTCATTTTCTTTTTCAAGAATTAATGCCCAAATTGGATAACCATATATATTAGCAAGTGAATTAACTGCATTACTAGCTTCTTCATATAATACATGGTAATCTTCCATTGTTTGTTTTGTTATTAAGCAATATGCAAAGCCTTCTTCTGTTGTTTTCATATTTTCTATAACATAACCTTTTATTTTAAGTTCATTGTATGAAACCATAGCTATTTTTTGGTTTAATTCAACTACATCAGCACCCTTTTCTACTAAAAATGCTGTTATTCTAAATGTATTTGCACTTACACCAGTATATCTAAAGTTTCCTGAATCAGTAATTATACCTGTAAGTAGGCTATTAGCTGCATATTTACTAACTACTAAATTATGCTCCATAGCAATTCTAGCAATTATTTCAGCTGCAGCAGCAACTTTATAATCTATGTAGCATAATGAACCAAATACTTCACTAGTAAAATGATGATCTATTTTTATAACTTCTTTAGCAAGAGTCCATCTTTTATCAGCAGCTCTTTCATTATTAGCTAAATCAACAAAAATAACTAAAGATTCTCTAAATTGTTTATCTGTAACTGTATCTAACTTACCCATATAAGCAAGAGTTACAGAATCTTCACCAACTGCATAAACTTTTTCTTTATTAAAAGTATCTTTAATAATTTCTTTTAACCCAAATTGACAACCTAAACAATCTCCATCAGGAGATACGTGACCAATTATGATTATAGAATCAGCTTCTTTAATTTTTTCTAACATTTTTTCTATCATAAAAGTACCTCCATAATACGTTTCACGTATTAGAATATTATATCATACTTTTTATAATATTATCTAGAAATTATTAAATTAATTTCTATCTCCATCTTTATAATTCCTATCAGTTTGTTCACCATATAAGTCATCAAGAGCTTTATTTTGTTTCATCTTATATTCTTTATTTTCTTCATCAATTGTGAAAAAATCGCCAGAATAAAGCATTTTACATTTATTTTTAAATTCAGCTTTAAATAATTTTTCATGTCCAGAGCAATGTAATGGAGATATGAATTCTAAATTATAATCTTTTAGTTTATTAATTATTTTTAGTGCATAATCACTATTATAAGTTGATAGATGGAATCCACCAATTACACCTCTAATAGGTTTATTTAATCTATCTTTAACTTGATTTATTATATTACAAATACCTACATGAGAACATCCTACAAATAGTATTAAACCAGTATTTGTATCAAGGGCTAATACT
>JAILKD010000078.1 GCA_024694145.1 bacterium
TAGGCAAGAAATAAAAGGATTTAAAAGGTTTTTATTTAGACATTATGGTCGTCGTAAAATGAATAAAAATGTAAAAAGAATAAGAGGTCACTAACATTAGTGACCTCTTATTCTTTTTACATTTTTATTCATTTTACGACGACCATAATGTCTAAATAAAAACCTTTTAAATCCTTTTATTTCTTGCCTATGACTATTAAATAAAAGATCTGGATTATCATATATGCCAAAGTCCTGATTAATACCTTCGCTTTGAATATATGTGTTATTCTTGTTAAAATCAATAACTGGATTTTTAAAATCAGATACTGCTACACCATAACCAAAAAATCTTCCATCTACATTCTTAAACTTATCTTGTAAATGTGTTAAATATGGCTTATCTAGGATAAATCCTTCTAATTCATACCAATTATTATCATAAAAAACTTCTACCCAACTATGTAATACATTATTAGGTGCCTTTTTATATACGAAGCCTGTCATAGCTCCTTGTTGTAATTTTTTATCAATAGTAAAACCATGTATTCTACAACTTATATTACAAGCTCTAAGTAAAGCCATAAATAATATACCTTTTGTATTACACTGTCCATATCCATCTTTTAATACTTTTGAGGCTTTAATTTTATCATCAATGTTATATCCAAAGAGTATTTCATCTCTAATATAGTTATAAATAGACTTTATTCTATCTAATTCCTCTAGTTTCATCCAAGATTTTTCATATATTAATTTTTGTATATTATCATTATCATAATCTAATAACTCAGTCTTCTCTAAGTATTTATTCATATTTTTTCATTCCTACTCTCATAGCATTTAAAATAGCTAGAATAGCAACACCAACATCAGCAAATACGGCAATCCACATATTAGTTATACCAAGTGCTGAAAGAATTAATACAGCTATTTTTACTCCAAGAGCAAATATAATATTTTCTATAACTACTCTCATAGTTTTTTTAGCTATTTTCTTTAATGTAATTAATCCACATAAATCATCCTTCATTAAAACTATATCACTTGCTTCTATAGCGGCATCAGATCCTAATGCTCCCATAGCTATACCAATATTTGCACTAGCAAGTACTGGGGCATCATTTATACCATCGCCAATAAAACATGTTAAACCAGTATTATTATTCATAATATTATTTAATTCTTCTACTTTATTTTGTGGAAGTAAAGATGCTTTATAATCGCTTAAATTAAGCATTTCTTTAACATAAGATGCTTGTTTTTCATTATCTCCAGTAAGCATTATTGTCTTACTAAAGTTGTTTAGTGATTTAATTACATAACTTGATTCTTCTTTAATTTCATCAGTTATTAATATATAACCTAGATATTTATTATTTCTAGCAACATAAATTATAGTCCCTGCTTCATCTACTAAATCAAAAGAAATATTATTTTCATCAAGTAATTTCTTATTACCACATAGAATTATTTCATCATTCTTTTTAGCTATTACACCCATACCACTAACATTAGTTAAAACATAACTATCATCTATTGTGTTATTAAAATATTCAACTATACTTCTAGCTATAGGGTGGCTACTATTATATTCTGCAATTGCTGCATATTTAATGATTTCTTCTTTATTTTCATCTGGATATATTTTAGTTACTTTAAAGTTTCCTTTAGTAAGGGTTCCTGTTTTATCAAAAACAAATGTATTAACTTTATTAAATTGCTCTAAGTAGTTAGAACCCTTAATTAAAATGCCACATTTGCTTGCTGCTCCAATACCACTAAAAAATGATAGAGGAATAGATATTACTAGTGCACAAGGACAAGATACAACTAAGAAGTTTAAGGCTCTATAAAGCCATTCTTTGTAATCACTTGTAATTATTCCAGGTATTAAGAATAATAATAGTGCTAAAAGACAAACTATAGGTGTATAAAACTTTGCAAACTTAGTTATAAAGTTCTCATATTTAGCTTTTTGACTTGTCGCATTTTCTACTAAATCAAGTATTTTAGAAGCTGTTGAATCATAAAATTCCTTTTCTACTTTTACCTCTATTTGACTAGTAATATTAACACAACCACTAACAACTAAATCATTAGCGAATGCATCTTTTGGAAGTGATTCACCTGTTAAACTTTTAGTATCAAGACTAGTTTCTCCTTTAATAATTATTCCATCTAAAGGTATTCTTTCACCTGGTTTAACTAAAATAATATCTCCAACTTTGACTTCTTCAGGATCAACAGTCCTAAATTCACCATCAACAAGCAAGTTTGCATAATCAGGTCTAATATCCATCAAACTTGAAATAGACTTTCTACTTCTATTAACTGCATAATCTTGGAAATATTCTCCTATTTGATAGAATAGTAATACCGCAACTGCTTCACTAAAAGCAAATATAGCATAAGCTCCTATTGTTGCTACACACATCAAGAAATTTTCATCAAATATTTGACCATGACATATATTTCTTATTGCTTTAAAAATAATGTCATAACCAATAATTAAATAAACTACTAAATATAGACAAAATGGTAGAATTGGAAAATCCATTTCAACAACAGATTCTAAATCTATTATTTTATCTACAGTAAATAAACTAAAAAATAAGATTAAAGATATAATAATTCTTATTAATCTTTTCTTCATTATCTTTTAACCTTACAGTCTGGTTCTATTTTTTTGATTGTTTTTTCAACTTCATTCATGACTTCATCAAAAATATCATCATTAATATCAATAGTTATTTTTTGCATCATGAAGTTTATACTACAACTATTTACTCCTTTAATCTTATTAATTCCACGTTCCATTTTTGCAGCACAATTTGCACAATCTAAATCAATTAATCTAAAACTCTTTTGCATATATATCCTCCTATTCATTAATGTGGTCTAATCCACACTCAATTATTTTTTCAACATGATCATCATCTAAACTATAATAGACTTCTTTTCCTTGTTTTCTTGATTTAATCAAAAAAGCATTCTTTAAAATTCTAAGTTGATGACTAACAGCGGATAACGTCATATTAAGTGCTTCTGCAATATCGTTAACACATAATTCGCTTACCTTTAAACATGAAAGTATTCTTATACGTGTTGAATCTCCAAACACTTTGAATAATTCAGCTAAATCATATAGTGAATCTTCATTAGGTAATTCTTTTTTTATTTCTTCTACTGACATATTATCACTCCTTACACTTGAACGTTTATTCAACTGTTCAACTATATTATAACGCAATAAATAAAAAATGCAAGATGTTTTCTTGCATTATTTTGTAAAATATTTTTTATAATAAGTTACAGGGTAATAACTTCTTTTTGCTTTTCTAAGTCCTTCAAACCCTGCATCATCTTGTCTATTAATATATTTAATATTATAGTTTTCTAACATATATTTAGAATATAAATTATTAATTACTTGATAAACTCCCTTATATTCTATATTAGCTTTTTCTATATGAACATGTAATATATCAAATAGAATTTCTCCAACAGTAAAAGCAACAACTCTTTTATCTACTCTTAGAAGCATCCCAATAAAGTTAAATTTATCATAATGCTTTAACATTTCTAATGCCATATTAGCCTCATATATAGCCATTTTCTCAACAGGTCTAGTTAAATTAGAATATTCATTTATAATATCTTTAATATTATCTTTATTAATTATTTCAAAAGAATAATTAGGATATAAATTATTAAAGTTTTTAATATGATCTTTTTTCTTATCATATTTCTTATCAGTTAGATAAGCTAAATCCACTGCATTATATACATAATCTTTTCTAAAATCTATTTCTTCTACTTCTTTATTTTTAAATAAACTTAAATATTGTTCAGGAATTAGTGTTATTTTATTATTCTTTAATGCATCAAGTGCTTTTTGGTAATCACCTAATGGAAATAAATATCCATCATCTGATTTTATTATTAAATAATCATTAGTATAGCATATTTCATATCCATAAAAATCCTTCCACATAAATATGGCCCCAACAGTTAAATCAGATATGTAATAGTTGTTCATAGATACAAATTTTTTTATTATGTCTAAATCTTTACATGTTATTTTCTTGAAACTCATTTTTTAAACAAAAAAAGTCCAGATAAATCTAGACTATTCTTCTTCCTCTACTACAGGCATATTTACATTGTGATATACATCTTGAACATCTTCATTATCTTCAAGCATATCTAAGAATCTTTGGAACTTTTCCATTTGTTCATCATCTAGATCTACATAATCATTAGGTGTCCATGTGATTTTATCATCTTCGAATTTGATTTCAGGATCTGCATCTGTTAAAGCAGTTCTAACTGCGTTATAAGCTTCTGGTTTAGCAGTAACTGTAACCCATCCATCTTCATCAACTGTAACTTCATCAACATCACAATCAGCCATTAAAAGAATTTCAAGTACTTCATCTTCTGTTTTTCCTTCAAAAGTGAAGATTGATTGATTCTTGAAGCTATGAGCTGCACAACCAGGTACACCCATTTTAATTCCACATTTTGAGAAAATTGTTGGAATTGTAGCTGCTGTTCTATTTCCATTATCAGTTAAACAGTCAACAATAACCATTGAGTTATTGTGTCCGAAACCTTCAAATCTTTTGTAGATATATGATTCAGCTGATCCACCAGCTGCCTTTTCTATTGCTCTTTTAATAACATCTGCAGGAACTTGATCTTTTTTAGCTCTAGCAACAACACCTCTTAAAGCAAGGTTGTTTACTGGATCAGGGTTTCCTTTAGCTGCCATATATAATTCTTTTCCATATTTTGCATATAATTTTGATTTTGCTGCGGCTGTCTTTGCCATTGATGCAGCACGTACTTCATGTGCTCTTCCCATTAATAACACTGTCCTTTCTAATTTTAATACATTAAGATTATACAAAAAAAAGACTTATATTTCAAGATTTAATTATTATATATTTTAGTAAATATATATATTAATATAAGACTTTTTTTATTGTACTCTTAAAATTATACATTTTAAATATAATTGTTCTTCTGAATTCATTAGTGATGGATGATCAGGAGATTGTATTCTAAAATCTATAAATTGTACTTTTCTTTTTGAATCATGTATAGCATCTTTTAGCATATCCATAAATAAATTTGGTGTCATGTGCTGACTACAACTAAATGTTAATAAGTATCCACCACTTTTTATCATTTTTAAAGCTTGTAGATTTATTTCCTTATATCCTTTGTATGCTTTTTTTACTGAATCCTTATTTTTTGTGAAGGCAGGGGGATCAAGAACGATAGTATCAAAATAATTAAAATATTTATTATCTCTTAAGACATTAAAAGTGTCTTCACAAACTACCTTCATTTGATTAAAATTATTAAGTTTAGCATTGACTAAAATGTCATCACATGCTTTTTTAGATATATCTACTGCACATACTTCTTTAGCTCCATATTTACATGCATGTAGTGCAAACCCACCGACATTTGAAAAGCAATCTAAAACAACTTTATCTTTAGCATATAACCTAATAATATCTCTATTAAACTTTTGATCTAAGAAATATCCTGTTTTTTGGCCGTTTTCAACATCAACAATAAACTTTATACCATTTTCAATAACTTCAATTCTAGGATTAAATTCATTATACAAGAATCCTTTTTTTATTTCTAAGCCTTCCTTATGTCTAACTTCAACATCTCCGCGCTCATATATTCCCTTACAATTAGTTTCTTCAACTAATATTTTCACTAGCATATCTTTTATTTTATCCATTCCTAAGCTTAAGAACTGAACTGATAAATAATCTGCATATTTATCAACAATTAAACCAGGAAGAAAGTCCGCTTCGGCAAAAATAAGTCTATAACAATTTGAATTATTTAAATTCATATTAGTTCTATGACTTATTGCATATTTAATTCTATTTCTAAAAAATGATTCATCAATTATTTCATTTTCATCAAGTGATAATATTCTAACCATTATTTTACTAATAGTGTTAATAAAACCATATGCAATGAAGTTACCTTCAAAGCTTAATACTTTAACAACTTCACCATTAACAATATTACCATTAAAATGATTTACCTCGTTATTAAATACCCAAGGAAATCCATCTAATTTTTCTTTTTCTTCATTTTTATTTAAGTATACTTCAAGCATAATAAATCTCCTTGTTAAGCACTAAAATGCTATATCTAATAAATCAAGCAATCCATCAATTTCAAAATACAAATATAGTGGTCTAGTTCCATCTTGGAAGTTAATATCTATTATTAGTGTTGTAAAATCACTTACTGGGTTAATCTTAATCTTCTTTATAAACTTATTAGGTAAATCATTACTAATATTAACAAACCCATGAGCTAGTCCTCTATAAGTTATTTTTAATTTTTTATTGTGGTTAAAATCAAAATATTTAAAACCTATCAATGTTTTATCAGTTATTTCACTAATAAAACGTAGTTCTTTTTCATTATTAACATTCGGAAAATGTTCAGTAAATATTTTGTTTGATCCATGAGGCATTTTACCATTAGTTATATTACATGCAATACATGCACTATATTTTCCTTTTGCCTCAAGAGCTGCTCCATTTAATCCACATGATGTAATTTCAACTTGATTAAATGTGCCATCTTTATTCATTTTTATTTCTTCAGCACATGCTTGTCTACTATAATCAGATTTATGAGTTAACCTATGATAAAAAATATAATATTTACCATTAATATATTCAACAGAACCATGTGTTGTACCTGTCATATTTAATCTATTTTCTTCTTTTCTTCTATTTAAACCAATATCACCATTAGATACTAAAGTTCCTTTAAATACAAAGTCTTTATCAGGATAATTACTCATCGCATAACACAATTCATGATTTTGTTTAGATGAATATATAAAATAATACTTATTATTGAATTTTCTAATTGATGAGCCTTCAAAAAATGGATGTGCTTCAAATTTAGTACCTTTAGTATTATATGGAATAATATGTTTTGGCTTTTCTTTTACAGTAATCATATCATCCTCAAGTATTGCCATAACCGCACCATTAACACTATCAGCTTTTGCATATTCAATTATTTCTTCTTTTGTTTTGCCAAACATATTAGCTTCTAAGGTTATTAATTCATCATTTTTTAAGAAGCTTTCTAGGCTTTCTTCATAATCATATTGAGTACCATAATATAGTCTAATTACGCCATTATCGTTTATTACAGCTGGATCAAATGGAACATAATCTAGCATAAGACTACCATCTTTATGCTTTACAAAACCAACAAACTTAAATGGCCCATATGGCTTATTACTAGATGCAACACTTATAGGTCCAAAGTAACCACCTACACCACGATAACCACTCATTGCGTAATATAAATAATATAACCCATCATTACCCTTTACGCAATCAGGTGCATACATATAAGGACGTTCTTTAAAATTTGGATCGTTTTTAGCATCATAGCTTATTCCTTCATATTTCCAATTTTTTAAATCAGTAATACTTGCTGAATAGACGCAATAATCCCTCATACAGAAAGTATCTCCTGCTTCCATGTCATGTGAACCATATAAATAAACTCTATTTCCAAATACATGTGGTTCACCATCTGGAATATATTCATTTAAAGGCAAAAAAGGATTAAAAACTTGTTTTCTCATAATATCACGTCCTTAATAATATAATTATATTATATGCTTATTTATAGTAAAAAAAAAGAAGCATTTTAAATGCTTCCTATTCTATTTGGCCTTGATTAGAACTTCTACTTCCAACAATTAATCCAAATATTGCAGCTAGAATATTTATTTCAATTCCTGATAAAGCACCAAATACGATATTGATAATCATAATACCTTTAGAATTACTATTTCTACCCTTAAAGCTTAAGACTGCATTTACTATAGACATAATTGCAAAGAAAATAAACATTACGCCTACAACCATAAACATTGCTTTAATAACTTCAACATCTTCTCCATCAGCTGCTTTTTCGATTACTTCAGCATTGTTAGCACAAACAATAAATACGATTCCTAGGATTAACCATAGTACAATACCAACAATTGATAAAACGCCTGAGACTGTAAATAATATCCTTTTTGCTTTTTCCATATAAATAAATCATCTCCTTATATATATTTTAATAGATATTAAGATAAAATACAAGTTTTCTATTTTTAGCAAAATAAAAACTGATTTATTCATCAGTTTTATTCTTTCTTGTTATCAACAAGCCCAAATATTGCTCCTAGCGAATTAATATATATGCCTGATATAACTCCAAATATAATATTTATAACCATTAAGCCAATTCTATTACTCTTAACCCCTTTAATTGATAAACATGCATTAATTAAAGCTAAGAATGCAAATATGGCAAATACTACTCCTGCTATGGTAACTAAAAGCTTACCGTCATCTAATGATATATGCTGTTTATTTAATCCATCAAGTAATTTTGTTAATAGTTCTTCATTATTTATGCTAATGAAAAATGCAACAGCACATAGAGCAAAAGTTAAAACTGCTCCAATTGATAAAACAAATGCTATAATCATTAGAACTTTTCTTGCAGCTGACATTTTATCATCTCCTTACCGAAAAAATTATATCACTATATTTAATAATGTAAAGAAAAAAGCGTTCTCAAACGCTTTTTACTCTATTACATAATTATTCTTTTCTAAAATATCTAATGTTTTTGAAAAATGCTCTTCTTTTACTAATACATAATCTGTATTAAATGTAGATACTACAAAAATAGGAATATTATTATTAGCAAGTATTGTAGATATTTTTTTAATAATACCTATTAAGTTAAAATCTAATTGTTCTTCAACTCTAAAGCCTCTCCAATAATTAGATTCCTCTATAACATCTTCTAATAAATAATCTTTATCATGAACAATTGATATTTCTTCATCAGTTTTTGCTAAAAAGATGAATTTTTGATTAAAATCAATTGTTTTTATGCTTTTTACTTTAGAAATTGATAATATATTATCTATTTTTTTAATTTTCATTTTATAATAAATGTCCTAATATTTCTTCATATTCTTTATCAATTAAATATTTAGGAGCAATATCAAATGCTGTATAGCATCCGCTATGTCCTTCCTTATTTAATCTATAGCAAGCTCTTGCAAAGCTAATTAGAATTGAACCAGTAAAAAATGGGTTAGAATCTAATTCTAGAGTTAATTCAATCATATCTTTATATTGATTTCCAAGCCCTGTAGCACCTGTTCTAATTACATGCCCTCCATGAGGCATTCCAGAATGTTTTTCTTTTAATTCTTCTAATGAAATGAAATGAACTGTTGTATCATAATCAGCAAAGTAGTTAGGCATTTCTTTGATTTCTTTTTCAATTCTTGCTTTATCAGCGCCTTCTTTAGCAACTACATAACATAATCTTGTATGTTTTTCTCTTGTAGTAAGTTCTGGGTTAGAACCACTTCTAACAGCATCTAAAGCTTTTTTAACTGGTACTGTATATTGTTTTGCATCAAGTACACCATCAATTCTTCTAATAGCATCGCTATGTCCTTGACTAACTCCCTTACCCCAGAATGTATAATCGCATCCATTAGGTAAGAAACTATTAGAATATAATCTTAAGATTGAGAAGAATCCTGGATCCCAACCTACTGAAATAACACCAACATTATTTCCTTTTTTAGCGCTTGCATCAACATTTTTAAAATGTTCTAATACTCTTGCATGAGTATCAAATGAATCAACTACATTAAAGTTTTTAGCAAGTTCTGGTGTTTGTACTGGTAGATCAGTTGCACTACCTCCGCATAATACTAAAACATCAATTTTATCTTTAAAACTTAAAATATCATTTGCACTAAAAACTGGTGCGTTTGTTTCAGTTTTAACAGTTGAAGGATCACGTCTAGTGAATACTCCAACTAAAACTGTATCTTTACTATTCTTAATAGCGGCTTCTACCCCTCTACCTAAATTTCCATATCCATATATACCTATTCTAATCATATGAATTCCTCCTTAAATCACTAAAATTATAACATTATAGACTTTAAAAAACAATAAATATACATATTGTTATTTATTATTATAAATATAAGATTAAATTATATGTCTTCTTAAGACAATAATTTTTAGTTATAAAAAAGGAAGTGAATTAACACTTCCTAATTTATTAAATTGTATAAGTTGTATATCCATTTAATGTAGCATCACTTGGATAAAATGACCAATCTATTGGACTATTATTTACAGTAATATTTACATCTAAGCCAAGTACAGCAGCAAGTGTTGCATCTGCACTAATAGTTGATAAGTAATCCATATCTTCTATCTTAGTAGTTTTTAGTTGTAAATTAATATCTCCAAATATATTAGATCCAACAAGCTTAGCTCCATCAAGTGTTACTTTATAAGTGTTATTAGAACCACTATAAGATTTTAATACTTCTTCAATCTTTGGATCTGCCTTTTCAGCATTTCTAATTGCATTAGCAACTGTTGAACCAAAATTGAATATCCAAATAATTTGTTCTAGTGCATCTTTGCCAAAATCAGATAAGCTCATCTTTCTAGTTTCTGTAGAACCAGCAACTCTCTTTATATAGATCATATCATCTTGGATATAAATATAAGTCTTTGTATCTTTCTTAATTAATAATCCAAGGAAATCAATTCCAAGTTTTGAAATATCTAAATAGATATACCCTCTAAGTTTTCCGTTATGATCAAAATCAAGCATACAATCTAAATCAACACCTGCACTTAAGTTTAGCCCAAGTAGACTCATAGATACACTACCGCTTAATGCTAATTCACCATTATTATAATTGTTTAATCCAGCTTTAACCAAATTACCAATACCATTAAAATCTAAGCATCCTGCATAGTTTGCAGCTGTAATGTCTTCATTTTCTAATAATTCAAAATGACCATTTAATATATCATTATTGATTTCAAAGTCAACTACATCTAAGCCACTAACTACTCCACCAGTTCTAAATACTTTAAATGTTTGTAAGTTGTTTTCTGTATTATTTCCTAAATCAATTGTTAAGTAATCACTATTAACTAATAATTCAATTTCATTTAGATTAATAATATCTTTAACCATTGATAAGTCAATAGTTTTTACTTTTGAACTAATATCATCATATAACTCATCAAAATCACCATTAGTATTAACGATAGTTCCTAAATAAGTTATAGCCATCTTAATAGTGTCATTATCAATATTAAGTGCATCAAGTGCATAATTAGCTACATCAATTAGTTCATTAAAGTTAATCTTAAATTTAATTGATTGAGTTGTTGTTGAATTAATTGGGTTACTACTATTAAAGTTTGTAATTGTTTGACTGAAGTTTAAGAATGCTACATTTTCAATAATACTTGCTTCAATGTAGTATTTCTTATCACCTTTTACAAGAATTACTTTACCATATAATGATAAGCCTTTATCAGGTTTAAATGTTACAATGTTTGCTCTTGCATATACATCATAGCCATTAACATGAAGTTCAAATCCAATATTGTAACGCCATTTTTCTACTATATCCTTTAATTGTTTAGCATATTCAATTAATAAATCTAATTCATCTTTATTAATATTAGCAACAGGCATTACTACTTCTTTAGCACCATCTTCAATTAATGTAGCATCAATTAAAACATCACTTGCGCTAACTTCAAATTTTAATCCCTTTTCAATATTAATATTAACATTAGAAAGCAGACTGCTAATAGAACTTAAATCAGCACTAATCATTAATTTATTAGTAATTGCATCAATTGTAATATTGTTTAAAATGCTATTAATATCAAAATCAGTTTTAATACTATCTGTACTAATATTTAAGCCAAATTGAGTATTAATTTCAGCTATAATTCCATTAATATCATTAATGTTAAACATAATAGATGTTTTACCAAATGATACATAAATATTTTTATTCTTATAGATTAATTTAATGTTATTTATTTCAAGTCCGCTATAATTAACATTTAATAATGCTTCTACTTCTAAATCTTTATTTAAATAAATGTTTCCATCTACTTTTAAATCTTTATAAGTAGCACTTATGTTAAAGCTATATCCATCATAATTTAATGCTTCTTTAATGTCATCTACTAAGAAGCTTATTAAACTAAAGTCTAGATATTCATCTTTATTAATTGTAATTATTTCTTTAGTAGTTTCAGTTAATTTAATGCTTGATACTAAATCTTCTGCCTTAACAATTACGCTAGAATCTTTATTCACTGTTAAATTAACATTTCCTAAAATACTAGTAATGCTTGATAAGTTAGCACTAATATCTAATTTATTTTCATCTAGTTTAATTAATAATCCTTCAAGTAAGCTATCAATATCTATATTAGATGTCTTAACATCTCCAACTAAAGCTAAGATATCTTCGATACTTGCTTTTACTTTGATGTTAAATAAACTAATATATAATTCGTTATCAATAAAGTATGCCTTAATATCATTAAATTCATAGTCTTTATATTTAATATTAAGTGTTGCACTAACATTTAAATCTTTATCTAAATAAATATTACCACTTACTATTACATCTTTATAAGTTAGATTAATAGCAAAATTATATGCATCATAATTAATTGCTTTAGTTATTATATCAATTAACCATGTAACATTAGCTACATCATTATATTCAACATCAGGATTTATTAATACTTCTTTTTCAGTTTCCTTAATGCTTAATTTTAAATTGTATTTACTAATAACTACATTAAGTGCATCATCTTTATAAACACTAATCTTAAAGTCTTTTAATAATTCAACATACTTAGATAAGTCAATTGATAAATCAAATGCCTTTTCACCAGTTATATCAATATTAAGTGACTTAATAACATCTAATATATCAGTTAGTTTAATACTTACATTTCCTAAATCAATTGTTTTATCACTGAATTTATTTATATCATTAATATTGAACTTAAAATATAAGTTATCAAAGTTTGCATAAACTGTTTCGTTATTGTAATAAATATTAATTTCATATTTATCATTAACTTTGATAATTCCACTAGCTAAGCCATTATTATATAATACATTAGCATTTATTTTTATATCTTTAACAGTTGTTTCTAAATTAATTTCAAGCGGTTTATTAATTAATGATTTAACTTCATCAATTATAAAGAACATATTAGCTATATCTTCATAAGAATCATCAATAATTGGATATGTATGCTTTTCAGATGGCTTCATAGTTAAAACTATTGATTTGCCAAATACATCAACTGTTGCATAAATATCTTTGAACTTATAAGTATCACCACTTAATGAAGCATTTATTGCTGCATTAGCTTTAATACCCATTAAATCTAATTTAATATTTATTGTTACATCGTTACCATTTTTAATAATTTCTGCATTTTGTACTTGAGATAGTAAACTATTTAAATCTATAGCACTAGTTAATGCGCTACTACTATTATTATCTTTTAAGTACTTATTTAAATCATTTATATTTAGCTTATATTTGTTTTCACCAAGTTTAATATAAACATCATTACCTTGATAGCTTACAAATATATCACTAATATCAGCATTGACTTTTACACCACTAGCTTCAAGCTTAATGTTTAAATCTCCTTCAAGCTTTGTATCTAAGGCATCAACAGATATTTTAAAGTCATTCATATTACCTTGAATAAGTGGTCCAAAGATTTCTTGAAGATAACCAATTACATCTTTTTCTCCTTCTTCAAGATCGGTTGCTACATCATTAATATGAGCTTTGAATGCTTCTTTATCTGGAATTTCAAATAGACCATATTCTATTTTTTCTTCCATATTACATTTACAAGTGATATCACCTATACCTGGCATACCAATATCATATACTTCATAAGTGTCTACTTCAATTGGTGTCCAATCGCTAGATAGAGTAATTGTTAAAACTGTTTCTTTATATCCTGGATATCCTTTAGCTCCACCTATTGTTTTTGTTTCTCTTTGCTTTTTAGGAACTGCTTTTACTGGATCCAAATCTAATGTTAATGTATAGTTTCCATTTTCAGCTGCTTCTATTTTAGCATCTCTAATAGTTTCTTCATTTAAAATATATGCTTGGAACTCTTTTGGATGCCATCCATATTTTTCTAGGAAAACATCATTTGTAATTGTTTGGTATTTATCAGAATGATTCTTTCTAACAACTACTTGATTGTTTTGTAAGAATTTTTCTTCATAAACATGAACAAGTGAACTATCAGAAATTGTTTCAATATAACAACCATCTTTTGTTACGATTCTTGTATTATGAATATCTTGTTTATAATTAATTACCGCAACCTTTGCAGAAACTGTACCAGTAGTAACAGATTTAAATTCTTCTGTATGTCTTATTACCCAGTTACAAATAGCTGCATTATCAAGACCACTATAATCTAGTGGATTACCTGATGTAGGACGTTCCTTTTCAAACGAATCTGTTTCTTCAGCTAAAGCATAGTGCTTTGAGCTAAATGCTTTTATAATAAACACTGCTGCAACAACAAGTATTGCAGAAAATAGTATGATTAATTTTTTATGCTTAATTCTTGGTGTCTTCTTTTGTTTTTTCTTCTTATTATCATCCATGATATTATCAGCCAAAAGAATCATCTCCTTTTCCTATTTTTGTTTAACTTATAGTTAAACCCCATAGTTGTCGATTATATTTTATTATTTTTTATAAAAAAAGTCAAATTAAAGCGATTTCCTTTGCATTTTCTTTACAAAATTTAAGAAAAACACTACAAAATGAGACTTTTTGTTTAAAAAATAAAGCTCCTTTTAAGGAGCCTATTTAAACCATAAATAGAATGATAATGTCATAACTGCTGTAAGAATTAAAGTTATTCCATATACAATATATATTCTTTTAGAAATAGATTTTGTAATCTTTTCACTATTAACATGACTTGTTACTTTTCTAAAAGGATCTGTGATAAATCCAAAAATAATTGAAAGTACTCTTTTCATATGATACCTCCTACTTTAAGAACATATCAATGTATTCAACAAGCTTTTCTCTATCGCTAACTCTAAGCATGATACCTTCTGTTGTAATACTGATATGACCTGTTTCTTCACTACATACAATAGTTAGTGCATCACTTACTTCACTTATACCAAGTGCAGCTCTATGACGTGAACCCATTGTTTTATCACCAGATTCAGATTGAGTTAATACATAATATGCACCAGCACAACGTATTTTATCTCCTCTAATAATTACAGCACCATCATGTAGTGGTGTATTTGGTTCAAATATATTGATTAGTAATTCTTTTGAAATATCAGAGTTCATTTGAATTGCTTTTTCAGCATATTGGTCTAATGAGTTATGCTTTTCAATTGTAATAATAGCACCAATCTTTCTTTCAGCTAAATAATAGACTGCATCTATTATAGCTCCCTTTGAGCTTTGTGAGCTAGAAATAGTCCTTATTGTACCGATTTCTTGAGGTCTGATACTATCAAGTTCTAAGCGTAATTCATGTCCAATTAATACCATAAATAAGAAAGGAATATAGAATCTTAAATTGATTCCTTCCCCTGTAAATAACCATTTAGCCATTTTTAATCTTCCACTTGGAGCTTTTTCAACTAATATCGCAATAGCTAAAACTACTCCACAGAATAAAGAATAAATAAATATTTTCTTATTCTTTAAAACTATTGATAGGATAAATAAAAATACTACAAAGATTATATAAATATCTAAAATCATCCATAAAATATCCATAATCTATCACCAATTTAATTATATCATTATAATTAATGTAAAACAAATATAAAATGTGATAAAATAATAATATGAGGTGGTTCTGTGGAAGAATTATATGATGCTATAATAGTTTCTATCGATTATGACGATGGATATATTAATTATTATGAAAAAGAATTAGCTAATTTATGTGAAGCAAATAATCTTAATCATGTTTATAAGGTTAGACAAAAACTTGATAAACCAAAGGTTGGTTATTATGTTGGAGTTGGTAAACTTGATGAGATAAAAATGATTGCTACTACTTATAACATTGAATTAGTTATTTTTAATGATGAACTTTCTCCAAGCCAACTAAGGAACATTGAAAATTACCTTAATCTAGAGGTTATCGATAGATCAATGCTTATATTAAATATATTTGCTGATAGGGCAAAAACCAATGAATCAATGATTGAAGTTTCCCTTGCACAATATAAATATATGCTCCCTAGACTTGCTGGTTTATCAAATAGTTTATCACGTCAAGGCGGTGGATTTAATGCAAAAGGTCCAGGTGAAACACAACTAGAACTAGATAGACGTAAAATTGAAAAAAGAATATATAAGCTTGAAAGTGATTTAAAGAAAATAAACATTAGTAGACAGAATAGAATTAATAAACGTAGTGATAAAACTGTTGCGCTTGTTGGTTATACAAACTCTGGTAAATCAAAACTAATGAATGCTTTAATAGAGTTATATCAAGATAACAAGAAAAAAGTATTTTCAAAGGATATGCTTTTTGCAACACTTACTACTTCTAATAGAAAAATAACATTTCCTGATAACCAGTCATTCATATTAACTGATACAGTAGGTTTTGTATCAAAACTACCACATCATTTAATAAACTCATTTAAATCAACTTTGCAAGAAATAAATGAAGCAGATTTGATACTACATGTAATAGATTGTGCTAATCCGAACTTCAAATTACAAATTGATGTAACTAATAAAGTATTAGAAGAACTTGGATGTAAAGATATACCTATTTTATATGTATATAATAAGTGCGATTTACTTGATGAACAGTTCTTCCCTGAAGAAGATAATGCCATTATGATTAGTGCAAAAACTGGTTTTAATTTAAAGCTACTTGCTACAACAATTAAAACAACTATATTAAATGAAGTAACTACTCTTGAGCTATTTATTCCATATAATAGAGGAGATTTAGTTAATAAAATAAGAGAAAATGAAAACTTGTTAAAAATAGAATATAAAGATAACTGTATAAATTTGCTTGCTACAATCAAAAACAAGAATTTGCACATTTATGAAGAATATAAAAAAGCGCTTGACTAGCGCTTTTTCTATTATATCTTGACTAAATTAATGTCTAGACCTATATAATTTGTTTTTACCTTAAAGATAATACCTGCATATTCGTCAATTCTATCTAATTTAGCTGTTGTTACTAGTAATGTATCCATCTTATCTCCTATAAATATAGATGAAGTAACTAATTTTGTTGGTATTATTATTTCATCTATAAGAGAACCTGTTTCACTATTTCTAACTTCTATTTTCCCTCCATCCCAAATAGAAATAAATAGTTTATCTTTATTATCAATAGTCATTCCATCAGGTGTTTCAATTCCCATATCACATAATACTTTTTTATTAGAAATAGTTCCTTTTTTTAAATCAAAGTCATATACATATATTTTATGATTTGCACTATCATTTAAATAAAACTTGGTATTATCTTTATTCCATGACATTCCATTACCTAGTTTTAGATTATCATCCATTAGTTTTATCTCATTATTAAAGTAACAATATAGAGAACTCTTAGGTTTATGTATTCCATCATCTACTATTATAGAAAACCATAACCTTCCAGCCTCATCTGCTTTTGCATCATTACACCTATTTGTACCATTAGTTATACCATCTAAGCTTTTTAATACCTTTATTTCATCATTCTCATATAAAAATAAGTTTGTTGTCCCGCAAACAATATATCCATTTCTACCATCTATAGGAATAGCCGCACCTATTCTTTCATTAAATTTTATTTTCTTTATATCGTTTTCACTCTTAATATATAAAGATTCTCCTACTATATCAACCCATGAGATAGTTTTAAACCTATAATCATATATAGGTCCTTCTCCTAAAATATATTTTTCATTATTAAATAGTTCTATATTCATATCGATCACCTTAGTTATATTATACCATTACATTAAGTATTAAAAAATCCCTAAAGTTAGGGATTTTATCTTTTTTTACTACTTACTTTAATTATTACTATATTAATTATCAAGAATATAATTGTTGAAATAAGTAAGAATGTAAACATTCCTGTTTTATCTATTTGATTATTAAATAAATTAATCTTAATAGAGAAATAATCACTTAAAGAGTTTGCTACTTCTACTGATTTAGAACTAGCTTCTTCCATATAATTATTAAGTAGTGATACTCTTGCTAAACCTGCAGTATGACTACCAGGAATTATACTACAAACATATTGTATTGGTTTAGGGAAACTTGATAGAGGCATATATGCACCAATCAAAAACCCTGATACGGCACAAATTAGGCCAGTAAATGCACCATGTGCACCTGTTGTTTTAATGAAGCTAGTTAGTGCATAAGCAAATAGTGATGCATTAAAACTACCTAAAATAATTGATCCATATAATATTAAGTAATCTACTACTTTCATATTTAATGAACCACTTATTGCAAGGAATATTAATCCAGCAAATGATACTATTATCATTATTAATAATGTAGATAAGAATACTCCTAAAATATATGATATATATACTTTAACATTTGATATAGGACTAGCTTTAAAATCATTTTCTATTCCTTTTTCTCTATCACTAATAATTACAGATAAACAAGAAAATGATACAGTTATACAGCTTACACCTAAAACACCAGCTATTAACCAGTTATAGGCAACTGCTTTTGGAAAGTTTGATTCAAATAAGTTTAATACTCCATTAGATTCTAATGCTCCCTTAACTGAATCTATTTGTAAATCACCTAAAAATAATATAAATAGTAATAAAACTAAAAGCGGTGAAAGAAGGGAAAAGAATACTCCTGTTTTATCTCTTAAAAAAACAGTCATATTTCTTTTTGTTAAAGAAAGAATTTGCCTCACTTATAACAACTCCTTTCCAGTAACATTTAAGAAGACATCATCCATATCTCCTTTAATAACTTCAAAGTCTATTAGTATATCTTTATTCTTTTCTATAAAACTAATTACATCACTTGAATTATCAAATGGAATATAATAAGCATTTGTTTTATAATCAAAAGCTTTAAATCTAGATTCTATTAAACTATTTTTATCTGTATATATTTTTAAGTAATTATTTGTATATTTTTCTTTTAAACTTATTGGTGTATCATTAACTAAAATATGCCCATGATCAATAATAACAACCCTATTAGCATCTTTTGTTTCTTCCATATAATGTGTTGTAAGAAAAACCGTTAGATTAGCGTTTTTTCTTAAATTATCGATAACATTCCAAACCATTATTCTACTCTTTGGATCTAGTCCTGTAGTAGGTTCATCTAAGAATAATATTTTAGGTTCATGAATTAACGCTCTAGCTATATCCACACGTCTTCTTTGTCCCCCTGATAGATTCTTATATTTCTTATTTAATATTTCATCTAAATCAAGTAGTTTTGTTAGATACTCTATTCTTTCTTTTACATAGTTTTTATCTAAATTATAGCAAGCTGCTCTAGATTTTAAATTTTCACATACAGTTAATCTATCATCTAAAACCGATCCTTGAAATACTACTCCAATAGATTCTTTTGCTTCTTTACTTGTAATATCTGCACCACATATTTTAATTTCTCCACTATCTGGCTTTGTTATATTACAAATCATATTAATTGTAGTAGATTTACCTGCCCCATTTACACCTAAAAAGGCAAATAGTTCACCTTCTATAACATTAAAACTGATATTATCTACTGCTTTTAATTCACCATATGATTTAGATAAATTATTTACTTCAATAACATTCATATTATTACCTCCAGAATAATATTACTTTGTTTTCATTATTATTAATAGATTATTTTACTTTACATTTGGCAACTATTGGTTTCGTTATCTAAATAATCGAAATATTTATTAATAATATCATAAAATTCTTTTTCTGTTTTCACATTACTAACTGGTTGTTTAAAAATAGTATTATTCTTTAAGCCTTTAACATAATAAGTAGCTATACTTCTCATTTCAAGTAAAGCAACTTTCTCACATTTTACTTTTTTTAGTAATTCATAATGTTCAATTAGAGTATTTTTTATTTCAATTGGCTTAGGTCTATCTATTATTTTATTATTTTCTATTAATTCATAGCATTCATTAATTAGAAAAGGATTGCCTAAACAGCCTCTACCTATCATTACTGCATCACATTTTGTTTCTTCTAACATTCTTAAAGCATCAGAGGCACTTCTTATATCACCATTACCAATTACAGGAATACTTACAGCCTCTTTTACTTGTTTTATTATATTCCAATCAGCTTTACCACCATATAATTGACTTCTAGTTCTGGCATGTACTGCAATAGCACTTGCACCTGCTTTTTCAACTAACTTTGCGACTTCAACAGCATTAATACTACTTGCATCAAATCCACTTCTTATTTTTACTGTAACTGGTTTACTAACATTATCTACTATTGCTTTAACAAGCTCATAAATATGGTTGGGTTCTTTTAGTAGATAGCTTCCTGATTTAGCTTTAACTATTTTATTTACAGGACAACCCATATTAATATCTATAATATCAGCATTAGTCTTATCAACAAGTTTTGCTGCTTTAACCATTGTATCTATCTCATAACCAAATATTTGCATACTTAAGGGTTTTTCTTTATCATTAACCCTTAACATATCAAGTGTTTTTTGGTTATTAAAATCTAAGGCATTTGCACTAACCATTTCCGCATAAACTAATCCTGCATTATACTTTTTACATATTAATCTATATGCCTCATTTGTAATTCCTGCCATAGGAGCTAATACTATTCTATTTTTTATTTCAACATCTTTAATTTTAAACATAGAATTACCTCCTAACATCTCTTATTATATCATATATTTTTAAAAAAAATATTTAAAGTTTTAGAGTGCCATTTTGGCACTTTGATTAATTAGCTAGGTGCCATTTTGGCACTTTTATATTGATGTAGAGTGTCAAAAATGATAAACTAGTAGTAGAAGGATGTGATATTATGACACTTAGAGAACTTCGTATTTCATATAATATAACTCAAATTGAAGCGTCTAATTGTGTTGGAGTACCACTTAGAACATATAAAAGATATGAGCAATTAGATGATGAATCAAACTTAAAATACATAAAAATGAAGGAATTACTTACTGAAAAATATGAAACAACCGAAGAAAAAGGTCTTCTTTCACTTGATCAAATTAAGCAAATTGTCACAACTGTTTTAGATGAATACAAAAATGAAACAAACTTTTGTTATTTGTTTGGTTCATATGCCAAAGGATACGCAAAAGAAACTAGTGATGTTGATTTATGTATAGATACCACTATTACTGGATTGAAATTTATTGGTCTTATTGAAAAATTACGTCAAAATTTGAAAAAAACAGTTGACGTATTGAGATTCAAAGATTTAAGTGATAATATGATTCTTATAAATGAGATAATGAAGGATGGAATAAAGATATATGGATAATATTAAAAATGATGCCTACTATATTGACTTAATAAAAAAAGATATAGATAAAATAGAGCAATACACTAAAGATATTAGTTATGATGAATTTATTAATGACGAACTATTAATTGATGCCATTATGTTTAGATTAGTACAAATGATTGAAAACATAAAATAATTATCTATAGATTTTAAAAATCAACATAATGACATTGAGTGGATTGAAATAATCGGTTTTAGAAATAGAATAGTTCACGATTACGGAAAGACAGATTATTCTGTTGTTTATGAAGTAATTACTCAAGATATAGAAAAATTAAAGTATATATTTAAATAATATGTGCTATAATGAGAAAGGTGATTATTATGGATAGTTTAACAAAGGCTTTAGCCTATAATAAACAAATTAGAATATATGCATGTACTACTACTGAATTAGTTAGTGAAGCTCAAAAGCGTCATGGACTTTGGCCATCAAGTAGTGCAGCACTAGGTAGAACACTTACTGCAACACTTTTAACAGCAATATTAAAAGAAGAAAATGTTACTGTTAAAATTAATGGTGGTGGGCCAATTAAAGATATAGTATGTGAAGCAACAAAATACGGAACAGCAAGAGGTTATGTAGGAGATCCTTATCAATTCTATCAATATAACGATAGTGGTAAGATTAATGTTAGTTATGCAGTAGGTACTGATGGATTACTTGAGGTAAAAACTATTATTAATAATGAAGTATTTACTTCAACTTCTCCACTTCAAACAGGAGAAATTGCTGATGATTTTACTTATTATTTTGCATCTAGTGAACAAATACCTTCATCTGTTGGTTTAGGTGTATTAGTAAATGAAGATAATTCAATACTTGCTTCAGGCGGATTTATTATTCAAGTATTACCTAATTGTAGTGAAGAAGTAATAACTGATCTAGAAAATAAACTTAAAACACTTAAAGAAGTATCTACTATGGTAAAAGAAGGATACACTCCAGAGGATATAATAAAAGAAATTGCTGGAGAAAACAACTATGAAATACTTGATACAAACATGCCACTAAAATGGTATTGTAGATGTAATAAAGATAACTTCACTCGTAGTTTAAGAATGTTAAAAGAAACAGATCTAAATGAAATGATTGATGAAGGAAAAGATATAGAAACTGTATGCAATTTCTGTAATACAAAATACATATTTACAGTAGATGAATTAAAAGATATTTTAAGGTCAAAAAAGAATAATTAATAAAACAAAAAAGGCTTTCATTAAGCCTTTTTTTGTTATCGAATATTTAAAATTATTCAGCTTTTTCTTCAGCAGCTTCTTCTATACCTGCTTCAGCACCTTTTTTTGCAGCTCTTTCAGCAGCTAATTTTTCTTTGAATTCTGTTCTCTTTTGAGCAGCCTTAGTAGCTGTTCTAACGATAATAAATAATACTAAAGCAATGATTAAGAAACTGATAACGGCATTAATGAATGCACCCCAGTCAATAACAGCACTCATATTGTAAGTATATTTAGTTCCGTGTAGAGTATATTTTCCAAGAATTGTTCCTTTAGCACCTTCAACTGCATTAATCCAACCAGCATCTGTAGTTGCTAAATCAGGATAGTTTGCATGAGCTAAAGCTTCTCCTAATTCTTGTAATTTACTAGCTTCAAAACTTTGAGTTAATCCAATACCTGGATTCATACCTTTTTGCATGTTGTTAGCAGCAGGTAGTACAGTTACTAATCCTTTTAAGCCTCCTGGTACGCCCCATAAGCATACGCTTAGTAAAATGTTAACTAGTGCAGTAACGATTGCTCCAAAAGCATTACCAATAACTACACCAACAGCCATATCTAGAACGTTTCCTCTAGAAATGAATGCCTTAAAATCTTTAAAGAATCCCATAGTTTTTTCCTCCTTTTATTTTCTATAAAGTTTCTTTGCATAGAAATTAGGTTCACATGTTAAATTAATACCTAACTTCTTGAAGACATTAACATCCACATTTGGCAACATTACTGTTGAGTGGACTTCACATCCTCTCAGTTTATCAAGCTGACTTAATGCAAGTTCAGCCGTTGTATTTGTTGTTGCACATATAGCTAGTGCAATTAATACCTCATCTGAGTGTAATCTAGGATTATGATTACCTAATTGATTAATTTTTAAATCTTGAATTGGTTTAATAATATTCTTTGATAATAATAACATCTTATCCTTGATACCTGCTAAATGCTTAAGTGCATTTAATAATAATGCTGCACTAGCACCAAGTAGATCACTTGTCTTGCTTGTAATAACAGTTCCATCAGGGAATTCAAGAGCCATTGATGGAGTTCCAGTAAGTTCTGCTTTTTCAAGTGCTGCTTTAACACACTTTCTATCATCAACAGAAATTCCAAGTTGTCTCATTAATAAAGCAATCTTATCAACAGATTCTTCTTTAATTTTTCCATTTCTATAATCGCATAGTGCATCTAAATATCTTCTAATGATTTCAGCTTTACTTGCTTCACAAGCAGCTTCATCATCAATAATAGCAAATCCAGCCATATTTACACCCATATCTGTAGGTGATTTATATGGAGATTCACCATAAATTTCTTCAAATATAGTCTTAAGTACAGGGAAAACTTCAACATCTCTATTATAGTTAACTGTTGATTTTCCATAAGCTTCTAAATGGAATGGGTCAATCATATTAACATCATTTAAATCTGCTGTTGCTGCTTCATAAGCAAGATTAACTGGATGTTTTAGTGGAATTGACCAAATAGGGAATGTTTCATATTTAGCATAACCTGCATTAATTCCCCTTTTGTGTTCATGATATAGTTGTGATAAACATGTAGCCATCTTTCCTGAACCAGGTCCTGGTGCAGTAACAACTACAATTGGTTTAGTAGTTTCAATATATTCATTTTTACCAAATCCTTCATCTGAAAGGATTAAAGATACATTGTGAGGGTATGAAGAAATTGAATAATGAAGATATGTTTTAATTCCTTGGTTGTTTAGTTTAGTAATAAATTGATCAACACTAGGGAATGATTTATATTGTGTAATAACAACACTACCAACATATAATTCAGCTTCTCTAAATGCATCAATTAATCTAAGTACCTCAGAAGGATAAGTTATACCTAAATCTCCTCTAACCTTATTGTTTTGAATATCATTGGCATTAATCGCAATACATATTTCAACTTTATCTTTAATTGTCTTTAACATTCTAAGTTTAGAATCTGGGCAAAAACCAGGTAAAACTCTAGATGCATGATAATCATCGAATAGCTTACCACCAAATTCAATATATAGTTTATTATCGAATTTGTTAACCCTATCTAAAATGTTTTTTGATTGTAATTCCAAATATTTTTCTACATCAAATGCAGTCCTCATAATGCCACCTCATAACAATAAATATTATACAACATATTTAAGTATTCTTAAATATTAAAAGAATAATTTTTTAAAATTATTTCTTATATTATTTATAAGGTGAATTTATAAAAAAGAGCAAGTTTTCCTTGCTCTAACTTATTTTTCATAAATAAAATAATATTCTTCTGTTTTCTTTATCAATTTATCATTTTGATAACGTGAAGTTTCTATTAATCTATTATTTGAATCATATTTATATTCTATGGCTACTTGTCTCTCCCAATCTTTCTTACCAGGAACTAAATAAGTTTTTTTAGTCATATTATTATTTAAATCATATTCATATGTTGTTTTTTTACTTTCAACCCAAGAATCATTTGTTCTATCAACTTCAAATTCTAAATCTTCTTTAATATTACCATCAGCATCATAACTATATTTATCTAGTCTCTCTTTTTCCCATTTGTTTGACTCATAAGGTTCATAATAAAACACTTTTTCTAATAATCTATTATTCTCATCATAATTATAAACATATCTAGTTCTAAACATCCAATCATCACTTTCACTATCTCCATCATACTTAGAACCATATGTTTCTAAAATAAGATTATTATTCAAATCATATTCATATTCACACTTATGTTCACCTATTCTAGATGGAATAGATGAATCAGTATATTCCAATACTAGATTATCATTTTCATCATAAGAATATGTAGTATATGATTTATACCAGTTTTCATTTTCTACTTCCATAGCTAGTAGGCCTTTATCATTATAAGAATAATATGTTGTAGTAGAACTACTACTTGCAACATTTATTTTTACGCATTCTTCTAGTTTGTTGTTTTCATTATATTTTTTATCTGTTTCAAATATTAATACCCATTCTTTTCCGTTATATTGATATTCATATTTAAATATTTCATTATCATTTTCATCATAAATGTAATCAGTTCTAAAATTAGCTTTAATATTTTCACTATATGTATCCATAACAATTTTTATAGTACCACTACCACTATATTCATAATCTATTTTTGAATAAGTTAAGTAGTCTTCTTTTTTAATTTTACATCCAACAAGTATTAATTGAAAAAATATTAAAAAAAATGTGATAAATGCTTTTTTCATAGTTTTTTTCTCCCCTAAATTGTTATAAAACTATTCTCCTAATAATCGCTTTAAATGGCTATTAACTAAATCTTTAGGCAATCCTATAATTGTATAAATATCCCCTTTAAATGAATCAACTAAATCAAAGCCTTTACCTTGTATTGCATAACCTCCAGCCTTATCAAAAGGCTCTTTTGTTTTTATATAATTAAATATTTCTTCATCGCTTAATTCTTTAAACTTAACATATGCTTTATCAAAAAAAGTAATATGCTCTTTATTTGATGCAATATATACTCCTGTAATAACTTCATGAGTTTTTCCAGATAAGCTTTTAAGCATATAGAAACATTCTTCTTCAGTCTTTGGTTTATTATAAACTTTACCACCATAATAAACTATAGTATCACTACCAATAACAATACTATCTTTATTATAGTCATAAATTCTTAATGCTTTTCTTTTTGCTAGTTCACAAACTAATCTTTCTCCCTTTAGATCTATATTTTCATCAATATCAGCAGGAGCTATTCTAAATTTATATCCTAACGATTCTAATATCTCTTTTCTTCTTGGAGAATTAGATGCAAGTATTAATTCCATAAAATCACCAAAAATATTATAGCATATAAACAAATCATTTATATACAAACTTTTTCATTATATTTTTAAAATATAATAAAATGTGCTATAATAACAAATGGTGAAAAACATGATTGAAACTGTTAAGAATTTTATTAAAGAAGAAAACTTAATAGAAAAAGGTGAGACCATTGTTGTTGGAGTATCTGGCGGAATTGATTCAATGGTTCTTTTAAACGTGCTTTATAATTTAGGTTATAAGCTAGTTATAGCTCATGTTAACCATAATGTAAGAGTTGAATCAAAGGATGAATTAATATTTGTTAAAAAGTATGCAGAAGAAAGAAACATTCCATTTGAATCAATAGTCTTAGATAAAATAGATGGAGTTAATTTTCAAGATAAAGCAAGACAACTTAGATATGAATTCTTCTTTGATGTAGCAAGAAAATATAATTCAACAAAAATAGCTACAGCTCATCACCTAGATGATCTATTAGAAACAATTTTAATGCGTATATCACGTGGAAGTAATTTATATGGTTATGGCGGAATTAAGCCAATTATTAATTACGCTAATGCTTCTATTATTAGGCCTTTGTTATGTGTAACTAGAAGTGATATAAAAGAGTATCAAGAAGTTAATAATATACCATTTATGGAAGATAATTCAAACTTAAAAGATAAATATACTAGAAATAGATATCGTCATAAGGTAGTACCTATTTTAGTAGAAGAAAATCCTAATATTTATCAAAACATTCTAAGATATTCTAAACAAATGTATTTATCATTTGACTATATTAGAAAAAAATCAAAGAAGTTATTTAAAAAGAATAATGGTGAAATTAATAATGAGGAATTCTCTAGTTTAGATGATTGTATTAAACTAGATTATATTTCATATATTCTAGAACAAAATAATGTCCCTTGTAGCTATAATAAAATCTTACAAATAAAGAATATGATTTTAAGTGATGCTCCTAATGGATATGTAAAAATAAGTAAGGAATACTGTTTTAAAAAGAATTATGCAAATTCTTATGTTACAAGACATATTGATGTTATTGATTACGAATATGTTATAAATCTAGAAGAAAGTGTAACATTACCAGATGGGTCAATTGTTAAATTCACGCGAAATATTGAAAATAGTAGAGAAATCTATTTAAAATTATGTTATAATACTTTAGTATTACCTTTAAAGATAAGAAATAGACGTGATGGCGATTATTTTATCTTTAAATTTGGTAAGAAAAAAATAAAGGATTTGTTTATAGATATGAAAATACCAATGGATGTTAGAAATAAAGTTCCATTCGTATTAGATGCTAACAACAACATCTTAGGTATTCCTGGAATACTTAAGGGTCCTAAAGATGTGGTTGATCCTGTTTATATAGTTTATGAGGTGAATGATAATGATAACTGATGACATCAAAGAAATATTAGTCTCAGAAGAACAAATTGAATCAATGTGTAAAATGCTAGGAAAGCAACTTAGTGATGATTATAGAGATAATACTACTCCACCACTAGTAATTGGACTACTTAAAGGATGCGTTCCTTTCATGACTAGTTTAATTATGCATATGGATATCCATATCGAAATGGACTTTATGGTTGCAAGTAGCTATCATGGAACAAATAGTGGAGATGTTCAAATTAAAAAAGACTTAAACTGTAGTGTAAAAGATAGAGATATCATTATAGTTGAAGATATAGTTGATACAGGTAAAACTCTAAAAACTATAAGTGAAATCTTATCTGTTAGAGGTGCAAAATCAATAGTAATAGTTACATTACTTGATAAGCCTGAACGCCGTATAACTGATATTAAACCTAAATATGTAGGATATCAAATACCAAATGAATTTGCAGTTGGATTTGGTTTAGACTATAACGAGAAATACCGTAATCTTCCTTTTATAGGGGTTTTAAAGGAAGAAATTTATAAGAGAGGTGAGTAGATTTGAATAATAAAAAATCGCTAATTACAAGCATAATCATGTATTTGATTGTTGCTGCAATATTAGTAGGATGTCTACTTCTACTATTTGGCAACAAATCAAAGAAAACAAAGATCTCATATCAAGATTTCTATAACACATTAGTAGAAAGTCCTGAAAGAGTTCAATCAGTAAATGCTAAACCAGCAACAGGAAATAACGAAATGTTATATTATGTTTCTGGTACATATTATGCTAATGAAAAGGATGCAGCAAATCATACTAAGACAACTTATTATTTATATATTTCAAGATCAATATTTGATGATCAAACAGCTGGTGCTACTACAATTCAAAGTATCATTAAAGCTAATTCAACAATTACAGTTGAATATCAAACAGTAAGTAATACAAATGTTTTAAGTATTATAATTAATCTTCTTCCACTTGTTGGAACAATCATTGTTTTCATAATACTATTTAGAGCACTATCTAGTGGTGGAGGAAATAATAAAGCATTTGATTTTGCTAAATCTAATGCAAGACTTGCAAAAGATAAAACAGTCACATTTAAAGATGTTGCTGGTTGTGATGAGGAAAAACAAGAATTAGAGGAAGTTGTAGACTTCTTAAAGAATCCAAGAAAATATGTAGAAATTGGAGCAAGAATTCCAAAAGGTATCCTTCTATTCGGTTCTCCTGGTACTGGTAAAACATTACTTGCTAGAGCTGTAGCTGGAGAAGCAAATGTTCCATTCTTCTCTATTTCTGGTTCTGATTTCGTTGAAATGTTCGTTGGTGTTGGTGCTAGCCGTGTTAGAGACTTATTTAAAACAGCTAAAGAAAACTCACCTTGTATCGTATTTATTGATGAAATAGATGCAGTAGGTAGACAACGTGGTGCTGGTTTAGGTGGTGGACACGATGAAAGAGAACAAACACTTAACCAATTATTAGTTGAAATGGATGGATTTGGTAATAACAGTGGTATTATTGTAATGGCTGCAACAAACCGTCCTGATATATTAGACCCTGCGTTACTTCGTCCAGGTAGATTTGATAGACAAATTACAGTACCTAATCCTGATGTTTTAGGTAGAGAAGCTATTCTAAAAGTACATGGTAGAAATAAATTATTTGCTCCAAATGTTCACTTTAATGAAGTTGCTCAAAGAATTCCAGGATTCTCTGGAGCTGAAATAGCTAACCTATTAAATGAAGCTGCACTTCTTGCAGCAAGAGCTAATCGTAAAGTAATTGAATTAGCTGATATTGATGAAGCAGTTGATAGAGTATTAATGGGACCTGCTAAAAAGAGTAGAAAATATTCTGAAAAAGAACGTATTATGGTTGCTCATCATGAAGCAGGACATGCAGTTATTGGTTTAAAATTAGAAAATGCAAATATAGTTCAAAAAGTAACAATTATTCCTCGTGGTCAAGCAGGAGGATATGCATTAATGTTGCCTGAACAAGAAACATTCTTTGAAACTAAGCAAGGCTTATTAGATAAGATTACAGGTTTCTTAGGTGGTAGAGTAAGTGAAGAATTATGCTTCAATGAAATATCAACTGGTGCTCATAATGACTTCCAACAAGCAACAAAAATTGCCAGAGCAATGGTTACTCAATATGGTATGAGTAATATGGGTACTGTTCAATATGAAAATGGCGGAGGTAACGTATTCTTAGGTAGAGATTACCTTGCTGAAAAGAACTTTAGTGATGCTGTTGCTAAGGAAATTGACGATGAAGTAAGAAAAATTATGGAAGAGTGTTATGCAAGAGCTAAGAAATGCTTAAGCGAAAATAAAGACTTACTTGAAAATATTGCTAAATACTTACTTGAAGTTGAAACACTTAACTATCAAGATATTCTTGAAATTGAAAAAACAGGAAAATTGTCTTGGTGGGAAGAAAAGAAAAAAGCTGATCAAGAAAAGAATGAAAAGGTTGAAGTTAATAGCCAAGAAGTTCCTCTATCAGACTTAAAAAAAGTTGTTGATGAAAACATCATCAATAAAAAGGAAGATGAAACTTCTACAGAAAAAAATGAAGAGCCTAAAGATTCTAACAAAGATTCATTAATAGATAATGATTCATTAATTGATGACAAATCTTTAATTGATGATGAAGAAAAGAAAGATGAATAATGCGTATAGATAAGTATTTAAAAGTATCAAGATTAATCAAACGTAGAACTGTTGCTAAAGAGGTTGCAGACCATGAAAAGATTACTATTAATGGTAAAGTTTGTAAACCTTCAACAGAAATAAAAGTAAATGATATTGTACAAATTAGATTTGGCTTAAAATTAGTTACATTTAAAGTACTAAATACAAACGAATACGTTAAAAAAAATGAAGCCCTTTTAATGTATGAAATATTAAAAGAAGAGAAAATAGAAGACTAGCTCTTCTATTTTTTTCTTATAGTATACAAATTGATTCATTCATATTGTATTTTATTAAAAAAAATAATAAAATAAAATCGAAGGAGGATTTTATCGATATGAATGGTTTTGAAAGATGGTTTAATAGAGTACCTAAAGTATTAAAATGTATTTTAGCATTTTTAGGAATTGGAATTGTTGCACGTATCTTTAAGTATATTGAAACTAAAGATGTATCACCATTATTAGGTGCAATTCTAATGGTTGTTCCTATTGTTGGATTAATTATTTGTATAGTTGACTTAATTACACAAATTGCTAAAGATGACTTTACTCTATTATATGCTGCAGGTTCTCTAGATGATTTTACTAAAAAAGAAGAAAAAAAGAGTGATGCAGTTGACGCGGAAGCAACTGAAGTAAAAAATGATTCAGATACTACTGGTGAAGACGAACCAGAAGTTCATGAAGAAGAGAAAGATAGCGAAGAAAAAGCTGAATAATGAAAACGCCTCTACTACTTTGGAGGCATTTTTTTATTGTAGAATTATTATAATAGTTATGTTATAATAATTAATGTTTGGAGGTATTAAGTATGGAAAGAGAATATACTGAACAAGAATTAGTAAGAAGAGAAAAGGTAGAAAAGCTTAAAGAATTAGGTCTAGATCCATTTGGTCAAAGATTTGATAGAACTACTTATTCAAAAGAAATAAAAGACTTATATAATAGTGATGTTGAAATAGTTAAAGCTATAAAAGCAAAATATCAAGAAGGTCTTGATAAAAGAGATCCTGAAATTAATAATAAATTTAAAGAAGAAATTGAACCAGTAAAAGCTAAATATGAAACAAATGATGAAAAATATTTTGTAAAAGTTGCTGGACGTATTATGACTAATAGACGTCAAGGTAAAGCTGGTTTTATGAATATACAAGATAAATTAGGCAATATCCAAATCTATATGAGAAGTGATAATGTCGGTGAAGAAAATTATGAATTATATAAGATGAGTGATATTGGTGATATCGTTGGTATTGATGGTTATGTATTTATCACAAATACTGGAGAATTAAGTATTAAAGCCGTTAAATACACTCACTTAACTAAAGCTTTAAAACCACTTCCAGAAAAATTCCATGGTCTAACTGATAAGGAAGAACGTTATAGAAGAAGATATGTTGATTTAATTATGAATGAAGATAGTAAAAACGTCGCATTCTTAAGACCTAGAATTATTAGATGTATCCAACACTTCTTAGATAACCAGGGTTATACAGAAGTTGAAACTCCAATTTTAACTAATCTTTTAACTGGTGCTTCTGCTAGGCCATTTGTTACACATCATAATGCACAAGATATTGATATGTATTTAAGAATTGCTCTAGAATTAAACTTAAAGAGACTTCTTGTTGGTGGAATGGAAAAGGTTTATGAAATTGGTAGAACATTCAGAAATGAAGGAATGGATTTAACTCATAACCCTGAATTCACATTAATGGAATTATATTGTGCTTATTCAGATTTAAGTGGTATGATGGATTTAACTGAAAATATGTTTAAAGAAATTGCTACTAAAGTATGTGGTAAGACTACTTTCAAATATAGAGGCTATGACATTAATGTAGATGGTACATGGAAGAGAGTATCTATGGCTGATTCAGTAAAAGAAATTACAGGGATTGATTTTAAAGATCCTTCTATGACTTTAGATAAGGCATTAGAATTAACTAAAGAACATCATATTGAAGTTGCTGAACATGAAAAGAATTTAGGTCATATCATTAACTTATTCTTTGAGGCATATGTAGAAGAAACATTAATTCAACCTACATTCTTATATGGTCATCCAGTAGAGATTTCACCACTTACAAAGAAAAATCCAACTGATCCTAGATTCGTTGATAGATTTGAACTTTTCATTGGTGGAAAAGAATTTGCTAATGCTTATACAGAATTAAACGATCCAATTGATCAATTAGAACGTTTTGAAGAACAATTAAAGGAAAAAGAATTAGGTAATGATGAAGCTAGCGATATCGATTATGATTTCGTTGAAGCTTTGGAATATGGTATGCCACCTGCAGGTGGAATTGGTTATGGTATTGATAGATTAATGATGTTATTTACTGAAAATGACTCAATTAGAGATGTCTTACTATTCCCATTAATGAAAAATAGAGATGCAAAATAAAACGGCTATATTTAGCCGTTTTTTATTTCTTCTATCATTTCTTTATACAATTGTTTATCATTAATCATCATAATTGTATTTATTTTTTTACCACTATCTTTACTTGATGCGCCACAGTGGTATATCATTTCATTATTTGTATTATAGTCTATTACAATATATCTATCATGAAATCTATTGTTAGTGTTTTTAAAAACTATATTAATACCTGTATCTTTTATAAAATCATTAATATAGTTAGATGTAATATTATTTTTAGCCTTGTTATCACTAAAAATAATTATTTCAATA
>JAILKD010000093.1 GCA_024694145.1 bacterium
CAGGCGTTTTCTGCTGGTATATATTCTATAAAGCATTTACCTCTTTCAACTGATTTTAAAAATACTAATCCATCATCAAATCTATCTTTTAACCAATTCTTTTTCGATGACACTTGAATATCATTATTATTAGATATCGCACAACATATATGTTCTTTTTCTAAATTTTCTTTTGTTACTAAAATATACTCCATACTTATACTCCTTAATTAATCTTTCAAACATCCAATCGGAATAACTAAAACTTTGTCTTACTTCAATGAAATTTAACACATTTGAACATTTTAAATGTTTTGTTTTTGGCTATTTTGGATTATTTCCTTGTCAGCAAACATATATTCTCACAATGAATAGTATTTGGAAATAAATCTACTGGCTGTATTTCTTTTAAATTATATAAATCAAGTAATTTAGATATATCATCTACTTGTGTAGATGGATTACATGATATATAAATAATTTTATTTGGTTTTAATCTTCTAACTGATTTTATAAATTCATTATCAAGTCCACTTCTAGGCGGATCTACAAATAATGTATCAATTATACCATTATAATTATTCATAAATTTCTTACAATCATCACATATGAATTTAGCGTTATTTATATTATTATGTTTAGCATTGTTAATGGCGTCATTAACCGCTTCTTTAACGATTTCTACTCCTATAACTTGCTTTACTTGCTTTGCTAGTGATAGGCTTATTGTGCCAATTCCTGAGTAACAATCTAAAACTACTTCATTTTTATTTAAATTAGCTAATTCTATAGCTTTTTTATAAAGTATTTCTGTTTGTATTGGATTAACCTGATAAAATGATCTATAGCTTATTTTATAACTATTATTTAGTAATTTATCAGTAATAAATCCTGGACCATATAAAACACGTTCTTTATTACCAAAAACAATTGGAGTAATTCTAGGATTTATATTTTGAATAATAGTTTTTATTTCTTTATGTTTTTTAGTTAATGCTTTAACAAGTTCATTACGTCCAGGAAACATTTCAGAATTTGTCACAAAGACAATTAATACTTCATTAGTATTAATACCTATACGCATCATTATATGTCTTAAAACGCCACCAAAACCTTCTGGTTTTATTTTTAATTTGTCTAATTCTTCTTTTATAGAAATTAAAAGTTCATTTAATTTCTTATTTTGAATTAGACAGTTCTTATTATATACAACATCATGACTGTTTTCTTCATACATTCCATAAACTATTTTTTTATTATTTAAAGAAACGCTTGCGATTACTTTATTTCTGTAATTAAAGGGATTATTCATTCCTATAACTTCTAAAACACGCGCATTTATTCCTTTATTTTTAAATAATAAATGAATATTATTTTTCTTAAATTCTAATTGTTTAGAATATTTTAAATGAAGTAGATTACATCCACCACATTTTTCATAACTATTACAATTAACATCTACTCTATCAACTGATTTATTATTTAATTCCATAACTCTTGCATATACTGTTTTACCTTTAATACCTTCAACTGTTGCATTACAACTTTCATTTGGCAGTAAATTATCAACATAAAAGCAAAAATCATTTGCCTTACAAACACCTTTTGCATCAGTTGATAAATATGTACATGTTAAATCAATATAATCATTTTTCTTCATAATGGCTCACTCTTTCTAGATAAATGGCACCATATAAATAGGTACATTATACTTGGTTTCGATATTAAATGTTTTAGGGCTAACAATGAATAATTCTATTTTTAAATGTTTATACTTTTCTTTTAGGGCAAGTAAAGACTTATTTTCAAATCTCTTGGTACTTTTTACTTCAATAGCATAAGTTTTAAAGTTCTTTTGATACATAAAATCTATTTCATAGTTCTTTTCTTTTTCCTCTATATTGTATTTAAATGTATGATAATATGGTTTTATTCCTTTAGCAACAAGCATTTGGCAACAAAGCGATTCAAAAATTGAACCAAAATTATAATTAATATCATCCATTATTATTCTCTTATATGAATCATTTATATCATCACCATTATTTTTTAATAATTCTGTAACTAATAAACCTGTATCAACGCAATATAGCTTAAATAAACCAGATTTCTTTGTTAATTCAAAAAAAGTATCTGGATTATTAAAATCATAAACTATATTAACCATTTTAAAATCTGATAAGTCAAATAAAGATTTTTCTAATTGGCTTGCCCTTTTATCTGTAAAAGAATTAGAAACAAAAAAACGTGTGCTTTCCTTTGATAGTTGATAAGGTATAGAATCAAATAATAATTCACAATTAGTTTTATAAGCATTATCATGCTTCCTCAAATCATCTTTGTATAAAGATATAATATCTTTTTTTATCTTATCTGCTTCATAATATGAATTAGTAGACATAAAAACGTCAAGAACTTTAGGCATCCCACCTATTGCCATATATTTTCTAAATTTATTCATTAATTCCTTATGTATCTTTTCATCAATTTTTGTTTTTGCTTTATATGCATCTTTAATATAATCAATTGTGTAATAATCATCATTAGCCCACAAGAACTCTTCAAAATCCATTGGATACATTTCTATTTTTCTTTCTTCAGATGGAATTTGTATATTTTTTGTGTTTTCTTTTATTGAAATTAATGATCCTGTTTCTATATAATCAAACCTATTATCTAAAACTAAATACTTGATTGATTCTCTTGCTTTTGGACAAAACTGAACTTCATCAAAAATTATTAATCCACCTTTTTTTATAGATTTCCCAGTCAATAAAAAAAGAAGTGAAAAAAAATTGTCAATATTCTTTAAATCATTAAATATTTCCTTTAATTCATTAGTAGCCACCTTAAAATCAATGTATATATAATTATCATCATAATAATTCTTAGCAAATTCCTTTACTAATGTGGTTTTTCCGATTCTTCTAGCGCCTTCTATAAGTAATGCTGAATCTCTTACTTTAGAATTTTTCCATTCTACTATTTTATCATATGCTTTTCTCTTAAAAATCATGCTACCACCTCTACATTTATTATACAAAATTTAGGTTGTATTATCAATAATATTTTACAATAATTCAGTTGAAATTACATTTTTTGCAAAAAATAAACCGAAATTAATGCAAATATATGCATAAATTCGGTTGAAATTATTTTATAATTCTTCATCACTTATAACTTTTATATTATTATCTTTTAACATTTTAGTTAAAAAGCCACACCCTTTTATTTTAGTATGAGTAAATGTACCATCATATATATAATTTACTCCACATGTAGGGCTATTTTCTTTTAGAATAACTAAATCTATATTATTATCTAATATAAGCTTTAATGCTTTATTACATCCAGTCATTACTTTATCTGTAATATCAACGCCATTTTTATTTATTGCTCTGCCATCTTTTATTTCAAAAGGAATTCTTGGTATAGGTAAGTTCCCTAATACTTCAGGACATATTAAAATAACATCATTATTCTTCTCTAATTCTTTAATCTTTAAATCAAGATTATTACTACCATTATATTTACAGTTTATCCCACATAAACACTTACTAATCGCATATTTCATTTTCTCTATACTCCGTAATTAATTTATCAAGTTCATCGCCAAATTTTGGCTTAGATAAAGGAATAAACAAAAACTTATAATAACCGTTTCTAAAATGGAATCCACAGTAATTAAAAATATATGTAACTCCTTTATATGTAATAGATTTCTTATTAATAAATACTATACTTCTAGTATTTATATCATCTATATCATATTCTTTAGAATAAATATCTTTTATAAAGAATAATATTACTAAATAAGATATTAAAAATGCTGGAGCAAC
>JAILKD010000094.1 GCA_024694145.1 bacterium
TTGTCAGTACTTCTTTTAAGTATTACAATACTTTTTTTCTTTTCCTTAAAGAAGTTATCAGGTAATTCTATTATTCCAAGCATACTTGCTTTAGAATCAATTAATGCTTTATGGTTTTATTAATTGATAATGATTTCTTTACATCAATTAATAAAGAAAAGAAAGCATTAATTGATTCTAAAGCAAGTATGCTTGGAATAATAGAATTACCTGATAACTTCTTTAAGGAAAAGAAAAAAAGTATTGTAATACTTAAAAGAAGTACTGACAAGGTTAAAAACTTCTTAATTGCCAAAATGCCAGATGTAAATGATAATAAAGCAATGAAAGAGTTCTTAAATAAAATTGAATTATACTTTTTAAATGGAGGAAATTAGAAATGAAAATTATGGTTGTAAATGCTGGTAGTTCATCAGTAAAGTTCCAATTATTTGAAATGCCAGAAGAAAAAGTTATTGCTGCTGGTGTAGTTGAAAGAATTGGTATTAAAGATTCTATTTACACTATCAAATTTAATGGAAAGAAAAATGAACAAATTATGGATGTTAAGGATCATAATGAAGCTGTTGAAATGATTCTTAAGGATTTAGTTAAACTTGGAATTCTTAAAGCTCTTGATGAAATTAAGGGTGTTGGTCATAGAATTGTGCAAGGTGGAGAATTCTTTAAGTCAAGTGTATTATTAACTGAAGAATACATTCAAAAGATTGATGAACTTGCTGCTTTAGCACCACTACATAATAAAGCTCACGTTATCGGTATTAGAGCTTGCCAAAAAGCATTACCAAACGTTCCAATGGTTGCTGTATTTGATACAACATTCCATCAAACTATGGCTGTAGATGCTTATATGTATGCACTACCTTATGAATGGTATAGTAAATATAAGGTTAGAAAATATGGTGCACATGGTACTAGTCATAGATATGTTTCAAGAAGAATTGCTGATTTGCTAGGCTTAGATTATAACAATTCAAAAATTATTGTTTGCCATATCGGTAATGGTGCAAGTATTAGTGCTGTTAAAAATGGTAAATGTGTAGATACATCTATGGGATTAACACCACTAGGAGGAATTCCAATGGGAACTCGTTGTGGAGATATTGACCCATCTGTAGTTGAATTTATGTGCAATAATGCAGGTTATACAGTTTCAGAAGTTACAACAATGCTTAATAAGAAGAGTGGATACCTTGGAATGAGTAATGGTGTTGGTTCTGATGCTCGTGATATCAAAAAAGGAATGCTTGAAGGAAATGAACTTTGCAAAAACACTTTTGAAATTCAATCAAAACGTATTGTAGATTTCGTTGCTGCATATTATGTATATATGGGTGGATGTGATGCTATCGCATTTACTGCAGGTGTTGCTGAAAATATTCCTTACTTAAGACAAAGAGTAGTTGAAAGATTAGCTTGCCTTGGTGCTAAACTAGATTACAAACAAAATGATACATTATCTGATGAAAGAAGAATTTCTACACCAGATTCAAAAATTGAAATTTGGATTGTTCCAACTAACGAAGAATTATTAATCGCTAGAGATACAATTGAATTTGCTAAATTAGCTTAAAAATAATAAAAATAAGGAGAATTTGTAAAAAAAATTCTCTTTTTTTTCACTTTTGTCAGTAATTTTTGTTTTTCAAACGTATATATAGGGTAGAGGTGAAAAAAATGAAGAAGTTATTATTTTTAATTTTAGTACCCTTATGCTTTTTAGGGTTAATGAAAAAAGCAAAAGCAAGTAGTGCAGATTATATAATCCAACTAGAAGATGATGAGTGCTATGTTCCGGTTGGAGGAAATATTGAAGCTGCACTACCTAGAGCTTTCATTTATGATCCATATGAAGGAGATGTTGTAACAAGTGAAGGCTTAATTTATTCATATGATTATCAAGGAATAAAGTTATCAAATATTAATAGATATGTTGCGGGTAGATATTTTATATATATGACTGTAACACATAGAAATTATAGTTGTAGATTATTCCAAAGAGTTGATATTATTATTTATGATGAGGTTGAGCCAACTGTAACTATGAATAATAATATTAGAATCAGCTATAAGGATGATTTTAATATTTATAATTATTTTTCATATACTGATAATGCATCAACTCCATGTACAGTAAGTATTATGGGTTATTATGATCCAAAAACTATAGGCACATATGATTTAACATTAGTTGTATCTGATTTATCAAATAATGAAACTTATGTTGATTTTACACTTGATGTTTACGATAATGTTGCTCCAAATATCATTTGTGATGATGTTATTGAAATAGACTATGATAAGGAATGCGATTTAAATGACTACATTAAGGCTGTTGATGAATGTGAAGGAGAAGTAGAATTTGAGGCTTCTGACTATGATAAAAAAACTTTAGGAGAAAAGCCTGTTCAAATAATCGCAAAGGATAGCTCATATAATTTTGCTATTAAAAATGTAATATTAAAAGTGTGTGATAAGACATGTCCAAAAATTGAATTAAAATCTTTAGAGCTTGATGAATATGAAGACTTTGATTTAAAAGAAAACATTGTTAATGTTACTGATAACTATGATGATGTAAAAGTAGATAATATAGAAATATCTAAAAGTAAAGTAAAAGGTAATAGATATTTAGTCACATATACTATAAGTGATTCTAGTGGTAATAAGGCAGTTAAAGAATGTTTTATTAACTATTTATATCATAACGTTCCTGTAATTGAAGAAATTAATTTAGATGATTTAAAAGATGAATTTGATCCACTTTATTATGTTAATTGTTATGATGCTGAAGATGGAGATCTAAATGATAAAGTAATGGTTGTAGATATGAATTATAATGAAAAATATTGTATTTATGAAGTATATGATAGTGATGGTAATTTTACTAGAAAAAGAATAGATTTTGTAAATATTGAAGATTTAGAAAAATATGAAGATAAACCTAAACTAAATTACCCTGAAGTTCCAGCTAGTGATATGGAAGAAGAAAAAGTAGAAAATGACGCCGTAAAAAATTCAAATGTTACCAAAACTACTAATTATAATTTTATATATTATATTGCTATAGGACTATTTGTATTAGGTATCATTATATTCATATTAATAAAGCATTTTAGGAAAAAAATGGTATAATTATTATTAGGAGTGATTTTTATGTATGGCTTTTTCTATGCACAAAGTGAATATTCAATTAGTAATAACACTATTCATTTAAATAGCTTAATTGAAAAAGCTAAGGAATATGGTTACTCTTTTTTAGCATTATCAGATAAACTGATGCACTCATTTTATAAAGCTATTAGATTATGTGAAAATGCTTCAATTAAGCCAATTATTGGTTTAGAAATAGAAGTAGAAAATGATTCATTTTTACTATATGCTAAAAACTATAATGGATTAGTTAATTTATTTAAAATATCTAGTGAAAAAGAAATTAATGGAACTATTAGTTTAGACTTTATAAAAAGCCATAATGATTCTATATTTATGGTTACACCAGGATCTAAATCTATTTTAGAAAAAGAAATAATAAGTAATAACTTAGATAAAGTATTTGAAACATATTTATTATATAAAGATATATTTAATGATTTTTATATTGGACTAGAAAAAACAGTTTATCCATTTGATGAATTTTATGATTCAATAAAGAAATTTGCGATTAATAACGATATTAAATATTTACCAATTCATCAAACTCTATTTTTAAATAAAGAAGACTTAGAAAGCTATGTTGTATTAAAAAGAATAAATAAAATTGATGTTAGTTCTGACTTCTATAAAGAAAACTATCTAAAGACAATAGATGAGCTTAAAGATGAATTTATGGATTTAGATGTTTTTAAATATGTTGATGAATTAGTTAACGGAATTGATATAAAAATTAATAAAATATCTAATTCGCTTATAAAATATCCTAGTGGAGTAAATATAAGTAGTATAGAATATTTAAAAGAATTATGCTACTTAGGTATAAAAAAGAGATTTAATGATAATGTAGGTAAAAAATATGTTGATAGATTAAATTATGAGCTTAGCGTAATTGATAAGATGGGCTATGCAGATTATTTTCTAATTGTATTTGACTTTATAAGATATGCTAAGAAAAATGATATCTTAGTAGGCGCGGGTAGAGGTTCAGCTGCAGGAAGTTTAGTTGCTTATTCAATTGGAATAACTGAAATAGATCCACTTAAATACGACTTATATTTTGAACGTTTCTTAAATCCAGAGCGTATAACTATGCCAGATATAGATACGGATATACCAGATGATAAGAGAATGGATGTAATTAATTACATAATTAATAAATATGGAGTTGAACATGTTTCGTTTATTTCTACATTCGATTGTTTTAAAGGTAAATCTGCGTTAAATGACGTATCTAAGGCATTTAACCTAGATGAGATAGAAGCCAACGATTTAGTTAAAAAGTGTTTAGTTTTTGATAAAGAAACTAACAAGGATATAGTAACAAAATCATCAATTAAAAATGCAATTGATTTGGTTGAAAAGGAAGAATTTAAGAAAGTATTAATTAATAGTTATAAGCTTTTTGATTTGCCTAAAGCAATATCAACTCATGCGGCTGGTATTATTTTATCTAATGATATTCTAACTAGTAACTACCCAATTATGAAATCTAATAATGGATATCAAAGTCAAATAGAAGCAACTGATTTAGAGGAATTAGGACTTCTTAAAATGGATTTACTATCTTTAAAGAATTTAACTATTCTTGATAATATACTCAAAAAAGTTAATTTAAAGTTTAAAGATATTAAATTAGATGATCAAAAAACATTTGATTTATTAAATAGTGGGGATACAAAAGGTATATTTCAACTTGAAGGTAGAGGTATAACTAATGTAATTAAAAAATATAATGTAACATCATTTATGGATTTAGCAAATTTACTTGCCTTATATAGACCAGGACCTATGGGTGAAATTGATGATTATATTAATAGAAAAAATGGTGCTAAGATAGAATATCCTTCTAAGTCTTTAGAATATATTTTAAAACCAACTTATGGAATTATAGTATATCAGGAACAAATTATGCAAATAGCACATGATTATGCTAATTATTCGCTAGGTGAGGCTGATGTGCTTCGTAGAGCTATAAGTAAAAAGAAAAAAGAAGTGTTAGATGTAGAAAGAGAAAAGTTTATATCTAGATGCACTAATAAGGATGAAGCAAATAAAATATATGATTATATTGTTAAATTTGCATCATATGGTTTTAATAAGAGTCACTCAGTAAGCTATGCTTATTTAACTTATGCACTAGCATACTTAAAAGCAAATTATTTAAAAGAATTTATTACTACATTTTTAAATGATTCTATTTCTGATATTAAAGGTAGTTTAGATTACTATAATACTTTAAAGAAAAATAATTATAATGTTATTAATCCAGATATTAATGTAAGTACTGATAAATATGAAGTAAAAGATAATGATATAATACTACCATTGTCTATTATTAAAACGATCAATAAAGATACAATAAACCAAATATTAGAAGAAAGAAAAAACGGCTTATTTAGTGGTTTTACTGATTTTTATAAGAGGGTAAAACTAACTGATGAACAGTATTATAATCTAATATATTCATCATGCTTTAGTGGATGTAAAAAAGATATGGTAAATTATGTTAAATATCGTTTTGATTCAGATGAGATTATTAAAAATGATGAGTTTAGTTATGATGATTTAGTAGAATATGAAGAAAAATCTTTAGGATTTAATTTGAAGTATTCTATTTTAGAAACTTATAAGAATAATGAAATAAGTAAAAACACTATTTTACTTAATGATTTAAAAGATGAAATAGCTAATGTGCTTGTACATATTAAAACTGTTAAAGAAATAACTACAAAGAAAAATGATAGAATGGCATTTGTTACTATATATGATGGATATAGTACTATAGAAGTAACATTATTCCCTGAAAAGTTTAAAGAAATAACAGATGAGTTCTATAAAAATGGTAGAGTTAAATATATGAAGGATGTTTGCTTATTAAAATTAAAACCAGTTTATAGAAATGATTTATTAAATTATGAAATAATCAAAGCTCATAAATTTTAAAATTGGCCTATTTAAGGTCAATTTTTTTCATATCTATTAATATTTTTAAAAATATTAAGAAAAATCTATTTAAAATTATTATACTTGTGGTATAATATTTTTGTTAAAAAAGAAGGTGAAATAATGAAAATAGCTGTTATGACTTCTGGAGGAGATGCTCCTGGAATGAACGCTGCAATAAGAGCTGTAGTTAGAACTGCAACTTATTACCGTGATGAGGCTTTCGTTGTTAAAGAAGGGTACCGTGGATTAGTAGAAGGAAAGATCGAAAGAGCTGGACGTTTTTCAGACTGCATTAACCATGGTGGAACACTTCTTAAAACATCTAGACTTCCTGAATTTGAACGTGATGATATTCAACAAATAGCTGCTAATAATTTAAGAGAACTTGGAATCGAAAATTTAGTAGTAATTGGTGGGGATGGTTCATATAGAGGTGCTAAAGGATTATCAAGATGGGGAATAAACTGTATGTGTGTTCCTGGAACAATTGATAATGATATTGCATCTAGTGATTATACAATAGGTTTTGATACTGCCTTAGATACAATACTACAAGCAGTCGATAGACTTAGAGATACATCAAGCTCACATCAAAGATGTACACTTGTTGAAGTTATGGGTCGTAGATGTGGTGATTTAGCAATTTATGCTGGTATTTGTTCAGGTGCTGAATTAGTTATTACTAATGAAACTGGCTTTGATAAGCAATTTGTACTTGATGAAATGAAAAAGGCTAGATTAAGAGGAAAACAACACGCAATCATTATTATTACTGAAGGTGTTACTGATTCAACACAATTAGCTAGAGACATTTCTGAATATACTGGATTTGGTTGTAGAGCAACAATCTTAGGACACGTACAACGTGGTGGAAATCCAACAGGAAATGATCGTATTTTAGCAAGCCAACTTGGAAGCTACGCTGTTGATGTTATCCATGAAGGAAAATGCAATAGAGCTGTTGGAAAAGTTAATGGTAAACTAGTTAACTATGACATTGCTGAAGCACTAGAAATGAAACCAAAGATGTCTGAGTTATATGAATTAATTAAAAAATTAGGATAGGAGATTTAAGAAGATGTTAAAGAAAACAAAAATTATTTGTACAATTGGCCCTGCTTCTGAACCAATTGAAATGATGAGTAAGCTTGTAGAAAACGGAATGAGCGTAATCCGTATGAACTTCTCACATGGTGATTATGAAGAACAAGGAGCACGTATTAAAACTATTAGACAAATCAATAGAGAAACTGGTTCAAATGTTGGTCTATTACTAGATACAAAAGGACCTGAAATGCGTACTCATAGATTCTGCAAACCAGAAAAGTATGTTGAAGGAAAAGCTTATAAAGATTATGACACAAGAGAATGTAATAATCGTTCATCTGATGCTGATAAAGAAGCTGCTGATTTCAATGATGATATTAAATATGAAGTAAAAGCTGGTTCTAAAGTAATCGTTGCTATGGAACAAAGTGCTGGTGTAGTATTACCTGATTTTGCTAAATTCTCAGTATCATACCCAGGACTATATGATGATGTTAAAATTGGTGGAAAGATTCTAATTGATGATGGTTACCTATCTTTAACTGTTAAAGAAAAAGATGAAAAGAAAAGAGAATTAATCTGCGTTGCTGATAACTCACATAAACTAAAGAGTAAAAGAGGAGTTAACGTACCAGGTGCTTATTTACAAATGCCATTTATTTCTGCTAAAGATAAAGCAGATATTGAATTTGCTGCTGATCAAGATCTAGATTACATTGCAGCATCATTTGTTAGACGTCCATCTGATGTACAAGAAATTAGAAACATTTTAAAAGCTAAAGGAAACACAAATATTCAAATCATCGCTAAGATTGAGAACCAAGAAGGTGTTGATAACATGGAAGCAATCCTAGATGTTGCTGATGGTATCATGGTAGCTCGTGGTGACCTTGGTGTTGAAGTTGATGCTTGGGAAGTTCCAGTTATTCAAAAGAAGTTAGTTGAAATGTGTCAAAGAAAGGGTAAGATTGTAGTTGTTGCAACTCAAATGCTTGAAACAATGCAAGACAACCCAAGACCTACTAGAGCTGAAGTAAGTGATGTTGCTAACGCTGTTAGAGAAGGTTGTGACTCAACAATGCTTTCTGGTGAAACTGCTGCTGGTAAATATCCAGATACTTGTGTTTACTACATGGCTAATATTCAAAAGAGAATGATGCCTGAAATGGATTATGAAAAATTATTCAACAATGCTTGTGAAGGACATGATGATTCATTTGTAAGTGCATTTGCTATGGATGCTGCTAAGATGGCTATGGAATATAAAGATGTTGCTGCTATTATCACTATTGGTGGTAAAGATATGGCTAGAGCAGTATCTAAGTTTAGACCAGCTGCACCTATCATTGCAACTGTTCCTCAAACAAGAGATGCTAGAGCACTTGCTCTTAACTATGCAGTTTATCCAGTAATCGGTAGTGAAAAAGAAGCTATCGCATTCATCTATGAAAATATTGAAGATGTTAAGGGTAAAGTAGCAATCGTTGTATCTGATGATTCAATCAAAATTGTTAAGCTTTAATAATTAGAAAAGCCGTTTAATACGGCTTTTTTTATTATAAAAAATCCAGTTTATTAACTGGATTAAATAAATATATCTTTAATTTCAACGTATGGTCCAAATACTACTAAGACATCTCGCTCTTGAATTACTGTATCCTTATTTACTATTATAGGATTTGAATTTCTTTTAACCATTAATACGTTAATACTATGATCTTTCTTTAAACCTGAATCAATTAGAGGTTTATCAACTAAAAGACTTGGAATAGTGTTGACTTGAATTTCTGCCATAGCATCAGTTCCGTAATTATCAATTATATCAATGACATTTTGTTTTCTAGCTATTTCAGGATCAACAAGTTCAACTGAATTAACATTAATTGAGAATAAGTCTTTGATGTTTTGATATGGTCCAAATACTACTATAACATCATGATATTGAACAATAGTATTTTTAGTTATATCAACTACTTTATTCTTTCTTTTTATCATTAACATATTAAGTTTATATGTATCTCTTATTCTTATTTCTGATAATTTTTTATCTTCAAATATTTCAGGAAGGTTATTAATCATTATTTCACATATTGCATCTTTACCATAACTATCAAGTATTGTTATGGTGTTTTCGTATTGCTTTCTTTGAATAATCTTTAAAGCTATTTTAGCAATTATTCTTTCATTATTCTTTTTAACAAATGGTAGTTGAAAGAATATTAGTAAACCAATAAATATTGCTGCTGCAATAACTATTACTTTAAGAGTAGATGATGTTTGAGCTTGATTTAAATTAACTAATAGGTTGAATGTTAGGGATACTATAATTACAGAAAATGCATAACCTGTAATCATTGCAAATATTGCTATTTTACGTCTAGCTCTATCATTTGCTATTATTTCTGATTCACTTGTTGTAAAACCACAACTAGTTAATAAAGATATTGCTTGAAATTTTGCTTTTTCATTTGTTAAACCAGTTATTCTAAGTAAGACAGTAAATATACGAATTAATATCAAATATACCATGATAAAACTTAGTATTAATATTACCGCTAATTCAAGTTTCATTTTATATCACCACAATTTAATTATACAATAATAAAACTAATAATTATATATTATTGTTTTAAATATTTTCTAAATGTGATAAAATGTATGTTTGGAGGGTATTGTTATGGAATTAATATATAATACAACTTATAGACTTAGACCATCTGATTTTAGACCTACAAATGACACATTATCTTCTGAAACACTTCTTGATATATTTCAAGATTTAGCAGGTGATCATGCGACTAGATTAGGATTAGGATTTAAGGAATTTTTTGAAAGAGACTTAATTTGGATGATTGTATCATCAAGATATGAAATATATGAAGATATTCCAATGTATGCTATAATTGAAGCAACAACTTGGCCAAGGCCAAAGGGAAAGATTGATTTTTTTAGAGATTATAAAATTACTTATAATGGCAAAGTATGTGTAAAAGCAACATCACGCTGGATTATTGCTAATTATAAGACAAGAAAAATATATATTCCTCGTGATATTGATTTTACTGGTGAATATCATGATGAAAAGACTTGTGAATTAAATAGATTAGCTGATTTTAGTGTTGAAGGACTAATTCCACATAAATTCATTCCACAGTACATGGATTTAGATCATAATGGACATGTTAATAACATTAAATATGCTACATTTATAGAAAATGTGTTAAAATTAGAACACCAAATTAAAGCATTCGAGATTAATTATGTAAAAGAAGCTAAGATGGGTGAAGAAATAAATATTTATGTAAAAGAAAACGGAAATGACTTTGATATAAAAGGCGTTGTTAATAATGAAACATGCTTTTTAGCAAAGATTGAGAGGTAATAATTATGAAATATGTTGTATTCTTATGCGATGGTATGGCTGACTATGATGTTTTAGCTTTAGGCAATAAAACACCAATGGAAGTAGCTTATAAACCAAATATTAATAGTATGGCTAAAGAAGGCTATGTAGGATTAATTAAATCAGTTGCTGATGGTATGAAACCTGGTAGTGATGTAGCTAATCTAGCAATACTAGGATATGATCCAAATAAATGCTATACAGGTAGAAGTCCACTAGAAGCAGGTTCAATTGGTATAGATATGAAATCAACAGACGTATCTTTAAGATGCAATTTAGTTACAGTTAGTGATGAACCTAATTATGAGGATAAGACATTAGTTGATTACTGTGCAGGAGACATTTCTACAAGTGATGCTAAAATATTAGTAGACTATTTAAAAGAACACTTAGATGATAAAGAATTTACTTTATATAGTGGTGTAAGCTATAGACACTGTCTAATATGGGATAATGGTACACTTGAACTTGGACGCATTACTCCACCACATGATATTACTGGTAAAAAGGTATTAAATTACTTACCTGAAAATGAGAAATTATATAACTATATGAAAAAATCATATGAATTATTAAATAACCACCCATTAAACATCGAAAGAGCAAAGAAAGGCTTAAATAAAGCCAATTCTTGTTGGTTATGGGGAGAAGGAAAGAAAGCTATGCTTGATAGCTTCTATTCTAAATACCATGTACATGCAACAATGATTTCAGCAGTTGATTTACTAAAAGGAATTGGTAAATTCTCTAATATGAAGGTTGTAAATGTAGATGGAGCTACTGGTTATATTGATACAAACTTTAAAGGAAAAGCAGATGCTGCAATTGAAGCATTCAAATCTGGAAGTGATTTTGTATATATCCATGTAGAAGCACCAGATGAATGTGGACATAGAGGAGAAGTTGATAATAAAGTTAAGTCAATTGAATTAATTGATAAATTTATTGTAGGACCTGTTGTAAGTTATTTAAAAACTCAAGGAGATTTTAAAGTGCTAGTTACACCAGATCATGCTACTCCACTAGCTGTAAGAACTCATACTAATGATCCTATTCCATTTATGATTTATGATTCAAGAAAAAAACTTGATGGTGTTGAAAACTTATGTGAAAAGGAAGCTAAAACAAAAGGAGTATATATTGATCCAGGTTATACTCTAATGAATAAGTTTATTAAAGAATAATAAAAAAGCGAGGTGATTAAATGTCTAGTGAAAAAGAAAAATTTGATAAGTTTTTGCATGAAGAGTTTAATCTACTCGTAAATAATGAATTTAATAATGTAATTAATGATATTAATGATGAAATTAAAAATAATATAGAATTAATAAATGATTCTATTGATAAGAAAAAAATGTTATTTTCTAATTACAGAGAAGTAATACTATACTGTGATGTTAATAACTGTGAAGCAACAGAACCACTTGATTTAGATTATGTCACAATGTATGGTATTTTAGGTGATGCATATTTTAGACGTGAAATGTATGTTGAAGCAAAAAATGCCTTTATTAAGGCAATTACATTATCTCCATCTAACATAGTTTTAATTCAAAGATTATTAAATACTTATCTTAGATTAGAAGAATATGATAGTTTAAGTGAGCTATTATTTAAATCATTTAAATATTGTTACACTAAAGAAATGCTTATTGAACATTACTTATTATTAATCTCTTTATACAAAAAGAAAAAAGATTATAAAGCATGTACTTATATTTATTATTTATTTGGTGCGGCATTTAAGATGAATGACTATGTAGCAAATGAAATAACTAAACTTCAAAAAGAAACTAATGAAGAATATAATGTAACAACTTTTAGTGTTATTTTAGAATTTGCTAAAGAAAGAAATATACCAACACCAATTGACCTATCTGATTATTACTATAGTATTTATTTAAAACTAGTTAAAAAAGAAGAATATATGGGAGCTTTAGATTTTATAAATAGCAGTAATAGTTTATATTTCAATAAGAAAAACTTAAAATATATAAAAAAGCTAGAAAAAATAGTAAAGAAAATAGATTAAGCGCCAATATGGCGTTTTTTTGTTATAGTAATAATGGTAAAGTTATGGTAAAATTATTATAGTGGGAAATATGTGATATAAGGAGGATAGATGGAGTGCTTAATTTATCATGCGTTGTAAATGCTTTTTCTAAAATCAGCGAAGATGTAGATGTTTATTTAAATAAAAACACGGGTAAGTCAATTGTAATATATGGAAACGATAAATTTTCTCAAAATGCTTTTAATGAAATAGAAACTAATTTTGATTCATATTTATTACTTCCAAATTGCCATGGTATAAACGCTAAAGCTATAATGGCAAGATATGTTGAAACTATTGATAATGATTCAATAAAATATGAATTCATTTCTGCGCTTAATTCAGATAAACCATGTGCTAAGTTTATGGATACTTTATTCCATTTTGGACTTAGAGATTCTTGGAATGAATTCAAATATAATGAAATGATCGATTTAAGTATTAGATTTATGAATTATTACCAAATAGATTATATAGACGATATTACAGTACCTAAAAAATCATTTACTATTGAAGTAATAAAAACAATAAAAAAAGAATATAAGATTAAAGCTGATTCAAAAGAAGATGCTTTAAATGAATTAAATGAATTACTTGAAAAGGATGATTTAAATTCTTATGAATTCGTTAAGGTAGAAAAAATAGTGAAATAGATGCTTTAAGCATCTTTTTTATTATGCTATAATTAATTGGAAGGTGATTTTATGACTACATTGCAACTTGCACATTTATTGTTTTATATAGGAGAAATTTTACTAGGAATTCCTGGTGGTGTAATAATGTATGTTAATAGACATACTGATGATGAAAAGAAAATAGGAAGAAATAATATGATTAGTAATATTTTCTTCTTTATTATTGTTGGAGTAGCTATTGCTGGTGGAGTAGTACTTCAAGTATGCTTTACAGATTATAATGGTTGGTGGAATTTATTTACATTATTCCTAACAGGCTTACTTAGCTGCTATATTCTATTCGGAATACTTAAAGGCTTTGGAGATTCAATGTTAAAAAAGAGCTAAATAAAAGGATATATTAAAAGAGGCAATTATTGATTTGCCTCTTTTTTAATTGAATTTTTTAAGGAATTTATTGTCATATTTGCAAGTATAGTTGAAATATTATCTACAGATGAATAATCTTTAATAATCCAGTTTTTAATAACTCCAACTATACCATAGAAAATATAGTCTATTTCAACTTTATATTTATCATAATCTATTTCATATACTCTAGCTAAACCTTGCTTAAACTTATTAGTACTCTTATCCATATAACCACTCATATTAGAATCAAGAAGAACTATTCTATAAAACTCTATTTCTTTTTTAAATATTTCTAAAACAACCATAAAGCCTTCTTTAACAGATTCAAAGTTATTATAATTTCTTTCTTTTTTTAAATGCATTATTTTTTCTTGTTGCTCAATAAATATGCTATTTTTTATTTTTTGAAGTAAATCTTCCTTATCTAGATAATGTAAGTAAGATGTATTTCTATTGATCATTGCTTTACTGCATATATCTATTATTTTTACATTATCAAAGCCTTTTTCTTCAACTAAATCAATAAATGCTCCTATAATAGATGCTTTAGTTCTTCTAACTCTTAAATCTTCCATATTTATCACCAATTTGATTATATCAAAAAACAAAACTAAACAAAAGTATTTTATGCGACAAAATAAAGATTTTGTTTATTTTCTTATGGTAAACTCTATGTTAATATAGATGTGTAGGAGGAATTTTAGACATGAAAAAATTTGAAATTTTTGTTGACTCAACATCAGATATGTTTACTGATTTAAGAAAGAAATATGATGTTGAATATGTTAGTATGAACATTGTTGTTGAAGGAGAAGAAAAGAAGGCATCACTAGATTGGGATATTTATACTCCACAAGAATTCTATGATTGGATGAGAAAGGGTATGAAGATCACAACAACTTTAGTACCACTAGAAGAATTTATTAATAAATGGACTAAAGTACTTGATGCTGGACTTGATGTATTATATATTTCTTGTTCAGGTGCATTATCAGGTAGTGTAAACGTAGGTAGAAATGCACGTGAAATGTTACTTGAAAAATATCCTGATAGAAAGATTGTTATTGTTGACCCACTTGCATCTTGTAAGGGTCAAGCAATGATTGCTATTAGAGCTAGTGAATTAAGAGAAGAAGGCAAATCAATTGATGAAGTTGCTGAAATTATTGAAAAAGAAAAATTATTCTATAATCAATTCTGTACAGTAGCAACTCTTGATTATTTAAAGAGAGCTGGAAGAATTAAAGCTGGTAAAGCATTCTTTGGTAATTTATTTGGTGTAAAACCTATAATTATTTCTGATGCGAAAGGAAATAACTATGCATGGAAAAAATCTAAAGGTAGAAGACAATCATTACTTGATTTAGTAGAGTACACTAAAGAAAATATAGTTGATTCAGAAAATGCAACTGTATATGTTGTACATGCAGATTGTTTTGAAGATGCAGAATTCTTAAAAGAACATATTGTTAGTGAAATTAATCCAAAAGAAGTTATTATTGATTATCTAGGACCAATTATTGGTTCAACAACAGGACCTGGTACTGTTGCAACATTCTTCTATGGAAAAGAAGTTACAATCGTTGGTGAAGAATAATGAATGATGTGTTTTATGTTGATGGTAATTTATTTAGATTACTATTAATAAGTGGTGCAAAAAACTTAGATGAAAATAGAGTAATAGTTAATAACTTAAATGTATTCCCTATTCCTGATGGTGATACAGGGGATAACATGTGTATGACTATTGATCATGGAGTATCTGAGGTTAAAGATTTAGAAGAAGCTAATATATCTGTTATGAGCAAGAAAATATCAAGAGGAATGTTATTTGGTGCTCGTGGTAATTCAGGTGTAATATTATCTCAAATATTTAGAGGTATATCTGATGGACTAAAAGATATAGAAAAAGCTAGTGTTGCTGATATTGCAAATGCGTTTGTTAGTGGTTATGAAAAAGCATATAAAATGGTAGTAAATCCTGTTGAAGGAACAATACTTACAGTTGCAAGAATTGCCGCAGATAAGGCAAAATCTATGGTTACTGATAATATGAGCCTAAAGGAATACTTTAAAGTGTTACTTGGATATGCAACAATTACTTTAAAGGACACTATTAATCTGTTAGATTGCCTTAAAAAAGCAAATGTAATTGATTCAGGTGGAGCTGGATTCGTTTATATACTAGAAGGTATGCTAAAGTGTTTTGATACTACAACAAATGTTAGTGATTATATTTCTAGTTATAAATTTGAAAGAGAAAAATATGTTAGTGATATGAGTACTGACTTAAAAGAATATGCAGTTATTACTGTATGTAATGGTGATGGACTTAGAGAATTATTTACTAATGTAGGTTGTGACTATATTATTAATGGTGGTCAAACTATGAATCCATCTACAGAAGATTTCTTAAGGGCTTTTGATTTAGTTAATGCTAAAAACATAATTGTTTTACCTAATAACTCAAATATTATTTTAGCCGCAAAGCAAGCTAAAGAATTATATGATAAAGGTAATGTAATTATTATTAATAGTAAAACTATTGCTGAAGGCCTAAGTGCTATGAGTATGGTAAATTATGATGATCCTAACTTCATAGAAGAAATGGAAGAAGCCATTAAAAATGTTACTACAGGTGAAATAACTTATGCTGTAAGAGATTCAGTAGTTGATGATGTTAAAATTAATAAAGATGACTTTATGGCAATTGTAGATAAAAAGATTGTTTATAAAGCAAACGATAAATATGATTGTCTAGAAGGTTTGATTGACTATGAAGTTAATAATAACTATAAAGGAATAATAAATATTATTTATGGTGCTGATGTAAAAGAAGATGAAATTAATAATGTTTGTGATTCTTTAATGAATAAATATAGGAATGTAGAAATAAATGCTATTTCTGGAATGCAAGATGTTTATAGCTTTATAGTTTCTTTTGAATAGTAAAAAACATAATGAATTGATATTAAAAAAAGGCTTAACCGTGCGATTAAGCCTTTTTTGTTATTAATTTTTTAGACTTTGAATTGGTGCTGGAATTTGTCCACCACGATTAATGAATTTAGAAGGAGATTTAGTATTTACTTTCATTATTGGACCTTCTCCAAATAATCCTCCAAATACTAATTCTTCGCCTTCCTTAAGTCCTATTGCTGGAATTAATCTACAAGCAGTAGTCTTAAAGTTTACCATACCAATTGCTGCTTCATCAGCGATGATACCGCTAATTACATCATCATCTGTATCACCAGGAATAACTATCATATCAAGACCTACAGAGCATACAGCAGTCATTGCTTCTAATTTTTCAATTGATAATGCTTTGCTTCTAGCTGCATCTATCATACCAGCATCTTCAGTTACAGGAATAAATGCACCTGATAAACCACCTACTCTACTTGATGCCATAACTCCACCTTTTTTAACAGCGTCATTTAGCATAGCAAGACAAGCAGTAGTACCACAGGCACCACATTGCTCTAATCCGATTTCTTCTAATATATGTGCTACTGAATCACCTACTGCAGGAGTAGGAGCAAGCGATAAGTCAACTATACCAAATGGAACATTTAGCATTTGGCTTGCCTCATGGCCTACTAATTGACCCATTCTTGTAATCTTAAATGCTGTTTTCTTAATAATTTCAGCTATTTCAGTTAAATCTGCATCATCAGCTGCGTTTTTAATTGCGCTTCTAACAACACCAGGGCCACTTACACCAACATTTATTACAGCATCTGCCTCACCAACGCCGTGGAAAGCACCAGCCATAAATGGATTGTCCTCTACTGCATTACAAAATACTACTAATTTAGATGCTGCAACACACATTTCATCTTTAGTATTGATTGCACATTGTTTTACAATCTTACCCATCATTCTAACAGCATCCATATTGATTCCAGCTTTAGTAGAACCAACATTAACGCTTGAACATACACGCTTTGTAACAGTTAGTGCTTCAGGAATAGATTCAATTAATTCTAAATCACCTTTAGCAAATCCTTTTTGTACTAAAGCACTATATCCACCAATAAAGTTTACACCAATATCTTCAGCAACCTTATCTAAGGTTTTTGCGTATTTAACGGGATTTCCGCCACTTACAGCTACTAACATTGATATAGGAGTAACACTAATTCTTTTATTGATAATAGGAATACCATATTTCTTTGATATTTCTTCTCCAACACTAACTAAATTCTTAGCTAATCTATAAATTTTTTTATAAATCTTTTCGCATGATTTATCTATATCACTATCAGCGCAATCTAGTAGTGATATACCCATTGTAATAGTTCTGATATCAAGATTTTCATCTTGAATCATTTTTATTGTTTCAAATATTTCTTTATTGTTAATCATAATTACACCTAGATTCTATGCATTGAGTTGAAGATATCTTCATGCATTACATGAATTTGTAATCCTCTATTTTCTCCACATTTTTGCATTAAATCTTGGAATTCATCAAGTTTAACACTCATCTTGTCTAATTCAACCATCATAATCATTGCGAAAGTATCTTGCATAACTGTTTGACTTACATCAACTATATTTACATTGTATTTAGCACATTCATTTGATACAAGTGCTAAAATACCAACTTGGTCCTTTCCAATTACTGATAAAACTGCTTTCATAATAAAAAAACTCCTTTCAATACAAGTCAATTATAATAAAAATAAGCGCTTTTCGCAATATGAAAGCGTGCTATAAAGAAATTAAATATTATTTAATTTATTGTAAAAGATAATAATTATTGGTATAATCAATATGATGAGGGTGTGATTTTTGTGAAAAAATTTCTATTAATGTTCATTATAATAGTAGGTTTAGTTTTAATGTTTGTTTTATATCCATTAGACTGGTCTAACTATGACAATCAAAAATTAATACAAACAATTGTGTACTTAGGAGTAATCGCAGTATGTTTAACTTTAATTACTGCATTAACATATTCATTCATAAGTAGTGCACAAAGAAAAAAGATTAAATGGCTAGAAACAAAACTAGATGTTTGGAATAATACTTCATACCATGTAAAGAAAGCCGGAGATGTTGCCTTCAACGAGCTTCCTGTTGGTATTGTTTTGTGCGATGAAAAATATGAAATTAAATGGGCAAACCAATATGCAAAACAAATATTCCAAAGTAAGTTAATGGAACGTCCTTTACAAAGTATTCACACTGAACTATATAATCAAGTAAAAGAAAACCAAGAACACATAATGGTTTCAATATATGATAAGACTTATGATGTAATGTTTAGAAAAGAAGATTTACTTTTATATTTCTTCGATGTTACTGAACGTGAAAAGATTAAAGCAAGATATAAAGAAAGAACAACAGCGCTTGGTATAATTTATTTGGATAATATGGAACAATCTTTGGCTGAACTAGATGTACAACAAAGATCAGAACTTAGAGGTAAATATTTAGGTGAAATATCTGACTGGATTACAAATGCTGGTGGTTATTTAAAATCATATAGTGATGATAGATCAATAATCGTACTAGATTATGGTCAATTACAAACTATGATTAAATCAAGATTTGATATCTTAAATAAAATTAGAGAAATATCAGAAGAAAATGAACTTAGAGTTACTGCCTCAATGGGTATAGCTTGTTGGGATGTTAAATATGAAGAACTTGGTACATATGCACAAAACGCAATTGAACTTGCTGAAAAGCGTGGTGGTGACCAAGTTGTAGTAAATATTCAAGATGAAAAGATTCAATACTTCGGTGCTAAGACAAATGCACAAGAAAAGAGTTCTAAGGTATTAGTTAGAGTTATGGCTCAAACATTAATGGAGCATATTGAAAAAGCTGGTAATGTATTAATTATGGGGCATACTAATACAGATACAGACTCATATGGTGGAACACTAGCATTACTTAAGATTTGTTTGGCTATTAGAAATGATGTTAGAGTAGTTATAGATAGACCTAAATGTGATAAGACAGTTCAAAAATTATTAGATTTAACAGCTAAAGAACATGTTGGTATTACAAAATATTTTGTAACTCCAAAAGAAGCTTTGGATTTAATGGATGATGATACATTACTTGTAGTAGTAGATACTCAATCTCCAAAGATTGTTATGAATGCAGACGTACTTGCTAAGGCTAAGAAACTTGCTGTAATTGATCACCATAGACGTGGTGAAGTAACATATGAAAATCCTATATTTAACTATGTTGAACCATATGCATCAAGTTCAACTGAGTTAATTGTTGAAATGATTCCTTTCATTAATAAGAAGGTTGAAATTAGTGCACTAGAAGCTACATTAATGCTTGCAGGTATTATTGTAGATACTAATAACTTTACATTTAGAACAGGTTCAAGAACATTTGACGTTGCAAGTCAATTAAAAGAATTTGGTGCAGATATGATTAAGGCTAAGACATTCTTAAGAGAAGATATTGAAAGAAGAAAAGAAATAGCTGAAATTGAAACAAGTGCAGAAATCTTATTTAGTAAATATGCTGTTGTTAAAATTCCAAAGGCACAAACAATGGATAGAGTATTACTTGCTCAAGTTGCAGATAGACTTCTAGAAATTGATGGTGTATCAGCAAGTTTTGCTATAGGACAACTTGAAGAAAACTTAATTGGTATTAGTGCAAGAAGCTATGAAGGTGTTAACGTACAAATCATCATGGAAGAACTAGGTGGTGGTGGTCACTTAAATGGTGCTGCTGCACAATTAACAGATACAACTATTGAAGAAGCTTATAAGATGTTATTTGAAATACTAGAAAAAGAAGAATTGCAGGAAGGTGAAGAAAAAATGAAGATTATTTTAAAAGAAGAAGTTAAAGGTAAAGGTAAAAAAGATGATATTGTTGAAGTTGCTGATGGTTATGCAAACTTCTTAATTGGACAAGGAAAAGCAATTGTTGCAACTGCTGATAACTTAAAGAAATTAAAAGAAGATAAAGAAAAAGAAGCAGCTGAGGCTGAACATCAACTTCAAATATTAAATAAGCTTAAAGATGAAATTAATAATAAGCCAATCAATGTTTATATTAAGATTGGTGATGATGGTAAATTATTTGGTAGTGTTACTACTAAACAAATTGCTGAAGAATTTGAAAAATCATATGGTATTCATATTGATAAGAGAAAAATTGAAATTCAAACAGAAATTAACTCACTTGGTATTTATGAAGCTGAAGTTAAATTACATAAGGATATTGAAGCAAAAATTGAAGTACATGTAGTTGAAAAGAAAGATTAGATAAAAGTAGGGATATTATGGCTAGCATAAATGATAAAAAAGACCCTTATAGTCTTGAAGCTGAACAAGCCGTTTTAGGTGGTATATTCGTTGATAATGAATCACTTACTAACGTTGTTAAGGATATTTTAGTATCAGGGCATGAAGAGTTTTTAGATAATAAAAATAGAATAATATATTCGGCAATGTTACAGCTTGAAAAGCAACATATGCGCTATGATTACGCTACTGTTTGTAGTTATTTAGAATCTAGTACCATTCCACTTAATGACTGGGGTGGTAGAGATTACTTAATGAAATTAGTTGATGCTTATCCATCAAGTGCAAACATTGAAGACTATTCAGAAATTGTACATGGTAATTACTTAAAAAGAAAGCTACTTTTAGCATGTTCAAACATCCAGGAAAAAACTAGAAACGGTAATGACGTTTCTCCTTTTTCAGAATGCATTGATTATGCTGAAGAACAAATCTCTGATTTAGTTAGAAGTAGAAGAACTTCATCTTTCTCAACATTAGATGAAATATCTACTGATTTACTTAAAAAAGTAAAAGAGAAAATGAGTAGGATGGAAGATAATGATGTAGTCGGTTTGAAGACTGGTTTTACTATGCTTGATCAATATACTCAAGGATTCCAACCAGAACAATTAATTATTTTAGCTGCGCGTCCAGGTGGAGGTAAATCTGCATTTGCGCTAAATATTGCAAAGAATGTTGCGGATAGAAATCCAAATTCACATATTGCTGTATTTAACCTAGAAATGGCAGCTGAAACAGTAACATCAAGAATTTTAGCTAATGCAGCAACAATTAATAATAGAGATATTAAAAGTGGTAATATGAATAAGCAACAACTTGCTAAGCTTGAAAGCCAAATTGAAGCTATGAAGAACTTAAATATTCATTTTTCAAATGAATCAGTTGTTAGTATTTATGATATAAGAAGTATGTGTAGAAGATTATATCAAAAGCATGGCTTAAGCTTAATTGTTGTCGATTACTTACAATTAATTAATACACCTAGTGAAAAGGGTAAAGCTACTAGAAGTAGACAAGAGGAAGTAGCAAATATTTCAAGAGGATTAAAGCTACTAGCTCGTGAACTTCAATGCCCAGTACTTGCCTTATCGCAATTATCACGTGGTGTTGAACAAAGAAAAGAAGGAAAAATCACTATGGCTGACTTAAGAGAATCTGGAGCCATAGAGCAGGATGCTGACGTTATTTTATTCTTGAATAAACAAGATGAAGGTAGCGATGTAATCACATTAAATATTGCTAAAAACCGTGAAGGTGAAAGTGATGTTGATGTTCAATTACTATTTGAAAAACAATTCTCAAAATTCTCTAATATTGCTAATAATGAACAAACAAATGAATAGAAGGAGTAATACTTATGATAACAGATAGATTAGAAATGATGGAAAAAAGATATGAAGAAATAAATGAGCTACTAATGGATCCATCTGTTGTATGTGATATAAAGAAATTAACTGATTTATCTAAGCAACAAAAACAAATTGAAAAGCCAGTAATGATGTTTAGAGAGTATAAAAAAGCACTAGACTCAATTGACGATTTAAAAGAAATGGCAAAAGACAATGACCAAGAAATCAAAGAAATGGCTGAAATGGAATTAGAAGAAACAAAGGCTAAAATTGTAAAATATGAAGAAGAATTAACAATAATGCTTTTACCTAAAGATCCTAATGATGAAAAGAACGTTATTATGGAAATAAGAGGTGCCGCTGGTGGAGATGAAGCAAACATTTTTGCTGGTGACTTGTTTAGAATGTATTCTAAATATGTTGAATCAAAGGGTTGGAAATTAGAAGTTATTAATGCTGAAGAATGTGCAGCTGGAGGATATTCACAAATAGAATTTACAGTTTCAGGAGATTCAGTATATTCATTTTTGAAATTTGAATCAGGTGCTCATAGAGTTCAAAGAGTCCCTGTAACAGAATCAGCAGGTAGAATTCAAACATCAACAGCTACAGTTTTAGTAATGCCTGAAACTGAAGATATTGATTTTAAGATTGATGAAAAAGATTTAAGAGTAGATACATTCTGTGCATCAGGTCCAGGTGGACAAGGTGTTAATACTACTTATTCAGCAGTTAGACTTACATATATACCTACAGGGGATTATGTAGCTTGCCAAATTCATAGATCACAACATGAAAATAAAGCAACTGCCTTAAAGCTTTTAACAGCTAAAATTTATGATAGAATGTGTCAAGAAAAAGCTGAAAAAGAAGGTTCTATTAGACAATCATTAATTGGTAGAGGAGATAGAAGCGAAAAGATTAGAACATATAATTATCCTCAAAATAGAGTAACTGACCATAGAATCAATTATACAGTTATGCATTTAGATAGAATTATGGAAGGTGACATTGAAGATTTAATCGAGGCTTTAATAGCTGAAGATGAAAAGATGAGACTTGCTGAACATGAAGGATAAAATAATAGAACTTGGTATATCTAGTAGGGAAGCAGAAGAACTAATTAAAGTTAGTAAAGATATAGAATCTGATTATAAAAAACTTAAAGAAGAGTATCCAATTCAATACTTAATAGGATATGTTAATTTTTATGGAAATAAGGTTTTTGTTAATGAAAATGTCTTAATTCCTAGATATGAAACTGAGTATTTAGTTGAAAAAACAGTTAAATATGCTAAAGAAAAGTTTAATAAAAAAATTAAAGTTTTAGATTTAGGTACAGGT
>JAILKD010000098.1 GCA_024694145.1 bacterium
TGATGGAAAAAATGTAATTATGGAAATTCGTGGAGCAGCTGGAGGGGATGAAGCTAACATTTTTGCAGGTGACTTATTTAGAATGTATAGTTACTATGCTGAGGCTAACGGCTGGAAAATAGAGGTTGTTCACGAAATTGAGGGATCAAGTGGAGGATATTCACAAATAGAGTTTATGGTTAAAGGATCCAACGTATATTCAAAATTAAAATATGAAAGCGGATCACATCGAGTACAAAGAGTTCCATCAACAGAAACACAAGGACGAGTACACACCTCAACTGCAACAGTTTTGGTTATGCCAGAAGTTGAAACTGTAAATATCGATATTAAAGAATCTGATTTAAAAATTGATGTTTATCATTCTAGTGGAGCTGGTGGTCAATCCGTTAATACTGCCAATTCAGCTGTGCGCATTACCCATGTTCCTACAGGAATAGTTGTTACTTGTCAAACAGAACGGAGTCAATTGCGTAACAAAGAAAGAGCGATGGAATTATTGAAGATTAAAATGAATGACGAAATGATGCGAGCAAGTGAATCAGCTATGGGAGCTGAGCGCAAATCTAAAATAGGTACAGGAGATCGTTCAGAAAAAATTAGAACATATAATTATCCTCAAAATAGAGTAACTGATCATAGAATTAATTTTACTATTCAAAGATTAGATGCTATTATTGAAGGAAAACTAGATTTAGTTATTGATCAATTAATTTCAGCAGAACAACAAAAGAAATTAAGCGGAGAAGAAGAGGAATAATATTTCCTTTTTTTCATAAGGAGAGTTAATATGACTTATAAAGAATTATTTGATTTAAAAAAAGAAGAAGCAAATAAACTTAATAAAGAAGAATCAGCAGTATTAATCTTACTATTACATTTTTCTAAGATGGATGGAGCAAAGCTTTATGCGAATATGGATTTAGAGGTTAGTGATGATGTGTTAAAACCTTTTAATGAAGCTATTAACTTATATTTCTATAAGAATGTTCCAGTTCAACATATCACAGGTATTCAAGAGTTTTATGGCTATGAATTTGATGTAGATAATACTGTTCTAATTCCACGTCCTGAAACAGAAGAATTAGTAGAAAATATTATTTTAACATATGATGAATTTATGGACCATGAGGTTGATACAGTTGATATTGGATGTGGTTCAGGTTGCATTGGTATTACATTAAAATTAGAAGAACCAAGAATGAATGTAACACTAACTGATATATCACATGAAGCAGTTTTAAAGGCTATGGCAAATGCTAAAAAGCTAGGTGCTGATGTAAGCTTTTTAGAAGGAGATATGCTAAAGCCACTTAAAGGTCGTAAGTTTGATATATTAGTATCCAATCCACCATACATTCCAACAAATGAAGAAATACAAGATTTAGTTAAAGATAATGAACCTTGGGTAGCTTTATTTGGTGGTGAAGATGGACTTAAGTTTTATAGAATTATTTTAAGCGAAGCTAAAGAATATTTAAAGGGTAGAAATATCATTGCTTTTGAACATGGATTTGATAAGAATAAAGAGATAAAAGAACTTGCTTTAAAATACTTTCCAAATGCTGAAATAAGGCAAAATAAAGACATTTTTGGCAAAGATAGAATGACTATTGTAATTAATAAAACTATTAGTGATAATGAACTTATAGCTTTCCCTACTGATACAGTTTATGGACTTGGTGCTAAGGTATATGATGATATGGCACAAGAACGTATTATGGAATTAAAAAATAGAGATTGCTCTAAAAGATTTGCAGTACTTTGTGCAAACTTAGAACAAATAGAAGAGTTAGCATACTTAGATAGTAATGCAAAAAAAATAATAAAAGAATTTATGCCAGGCGGCCTTACTTTAATTCTTAAGGCAAAAAATAAAGATATTCATAATTATGCAATAGATGAAACAGTTGCTGTTAGAATTCCAAAGCATCCAATTGCTATTAAGCTATTACTTGAAAACGGACCTCTTGCAACAACAAGTGTTAATTTAAGCGGTTGTAAGCCAATGAATGATTATGATGAAATAAATAAGAAGTTTAAAGGAAAGATTGATTACATATTTAGTGATCCAACTAATATAAAATATTCAAATGTTCCATCAACTATAATTGATATGACTGGCGAGTTAAAAGTTATAAGAGAAGGAGCTATAAAATTAGAAGATATTTTAAAGGTTACAAATGAGTAAATTAAATAGAAAAAAGCCTTAATTAAGGGTTTTATGCTATTTGTGGCTTTTTATTAACTATATTGACATTTATTTATAAAATAAGTATAATAAATATAATAAATATTGAAAAAATATAACGTTTTTTAGGAGGCATTTATATGAGCAGACTTAACAAGAATGATTACCCAAGGGACACTAAAAAAGTAAAGGTTCTACAATTTGGTTTAAATAGATATGTTAAAGGTACAACACTTACAGCTGTTAACTCAATGAATGGTGATGGAGTATTTGATGCTGGAGTTATTTGTATTCTTTCTAATCCTTGTGAACAAGAACAAGCAAAGAAATTAAAAGAACAAGATTTTATGTATACAATCTTACGTCAAGGCTTACTTGATGGTGAATCATTTGAAGATAATAGTGTTATTGAATCTTTAAATGATATAGTTGATCCATATACAGATTTCCAAAGTTTTATGACTTTAGCTAGAATGGATTCAATTGAATTTGTATTCTTAAATACTCATGATGAAGAAAAAATTTTTGATGAAACTGATACAAACCTTAAAGCACCAAAAACATTCATTGGTAAATTATTATCTTTCTTAAAGGCAAGATATGATGCATTTAGTGGAGATATTACTAAGGGATTCCATTTCATTCCAAATGATAAAGGATTTACTGATGCTAATGAATTTAAAGATATGTTAGTTAAACTTGCAAAGGCTTGTAGACTTCCAAGTGATTATATTAACTGGATTATTTATTCAAATACTTATGCTAAATGTTTAATTGATAGAATTATTGAAGAAGCAGATCCTGAAGATGTTGCTAAAGCTGATTTAGTAGATTATGAAGATGAAGCAGCTATTAGAACTGAACATTTCTATACATGGATTATTGAAGGTTCTCTAGGACTTGATAAAGTATTCCCAGCTGAACAAGCAACTGATATCGAATTTACTGATGATATCACTCCATATATTGAAAGAAGCGATAGACTTAGAGGTGGAGCTCGTCTAGCATTAATTGCTACAAAAGAACCAACAGTTAGTGAAGCATTTAAAGAAATTGAACAATTCGTTAAAGACTATATCATTTATGAAGCTGGTCCAACAGTTGATTTAGTTGATGTTGAACTAGAATTTTATGCAGATAGTCTATATGAAAGATATGAAAATCCATATTTCGTAATTGATAATGGACCAAGATATAAGAAGTATTTAAAGCAAGCATTACTTCCTGTAATTTTTGAAAATAAAGAACTTGCTAAACGTGCACTATTAACACTTGCTTATTTCGTAATTGATGATAATATTGATTTAGGTGCTGATCCTGATTTTGTAAAAATCGATACAGTTAATGGAGCAACTCAATTCTTGAATCAAGCAATTGAAGATGTAAAAGAATTAGGATTCGTTGGTGCAGTAAAAAAGAATTTCTAAAAAAATATGAGTTAGATTATTTCTAACTCTTTTTTTTATGGTATAATTACTTGGGTGATATTATGGGAAATAATTATAATACAGCTATTATAATGGAAGGTGGAGCACTAAGAGGTATATTTACTTGCGGTGTAATAGATGTACTACTAGAAAATGGAATAACTTTTGATGGTGCTGCAGGTATTTCAGCTGGAGCAGTACTTGGTTGTAATATTAAATCAAAGCAAATAGGTAGAGGCTTAAGATATAATTTAAAGTATTGCAAAGATAAAAGATATCATTCCATTAAGTCTTTAAGAAAAACTGGAGACTTATTTAACGTTGAATTCTGTTATAATGAACTACCTAATAAATTAGATATATTTGATACAGATACATTTAAAAATAATCCAATGAAGTTTTACTGTGGAACAACGCAAGTATCCACTGGTAAAGCCGTTTTTCACGAATGCATTACTGGTGATGAAACTGATTTACTTTGGCTTAGAGCAAGTGCATCTATGCCAATAGTTTCAAGAGTAGTTGAAATTGATAATGACGGTTATTTAGATGGTGGAATAGCTAATTCTGTGCCATATGAATTCATGGAGAATTTAGGATATAATAGAAACCTAATAGTTCTAACTAGACCAAAAGGATATAGAAAGAAAAAGACAAAGCATAAGTTTTTAATAAAACATTTTTTTAAGAAAATGCCTAAGATAAAAGATGCAGTTTTAAATAGATATAGTGAATATAATAAAGAAATGGATGAAATAGATGAAAGAGAAAATAAAGGTATTTCTTTAGTAATTAGACCTCCTAAAGCACTTGATATAAGTAAAACAGAAAAGAATCCAAAAAAGATTCAAGCAACTTATGATTTAGGTAGAAATGAAGCTTTAAAAAGATTAGATGAAATAAAAAAGTTTTTTAATATAGAGAGTTAAGTTAAATTTTAACTCTTTTTTATTATTCTTATGGTATAATAAAAGCAATAATAAATCGATATAACTAAATAATGGAGGTGAGGCAATGAAAAAAATATTAAAACTAATGGCATTCATACCGTTATTCTTTTTAGCCTCAGCGTGCGAAATGGAAGATTTAAAAACTTATGATGATGAGACACAAACCTTAATTAGAGGTGAAGCCGCCACAATGAATAGCGGAGGAGCCACAGTATACGTTGATGATGGATATAAATATTTTACTGGTTTAGGCATATATGATAGGAATAGTGAAATAACTCTGACTATTGAATCAATACCAGGTTATAATTTTTACGGACTATATTTAGACGGAAAAATAGTTACAGAAAGCCAAACATATACTTTTAAAGCAGAAGCAGATGAATATATATTTAAGGCTCTATATATGAGAAACTATGATTACCTATTCTTAAACTGCGATGAAAGTCGTGGAGAAGTTTTTGGTAGTGGTGAATATCAGTTTGGAGAAGAAGTAACAATAATGGCAAGTCCATTTCTAGGATATGATTTCTTTAGTTGGCAAGATTTTAAAGGGAATGTTATATATGATAGTGTTTATAACTTTATAAAAAATGATAGTATTACTGAAATGTATGCTAATTTTATTGAAAAAGGATCGATGTGTGATTATAGCTTTATTGGCACAAAAACTACATGCATTATAACGGGTACTATTGATGCAATTGATTACTATTTTGTAATACCTGATTTTGTTACTGGAATTAGTGAAAATGCGTTTAAAGAAAAAAAGAGAGTAGAAGGAATAAAAATAGGTACTGGAGTTACCAAAATAGAAGATAATTCATTTATGAATTGTGATCTAAAAACTATTTTATTAAGTAGCTATATAGAAAAAATTGGAGAAAATGCATTTAGTGGATGTGATGAATTAGAAAAAGTGTTCTATAGCGGAACATCTATTGACTGGGATTACGTATATATTGATAGTGGAAACGAAAGCTTAACTAATACTACAATCTACTTTTATTCTGAGACTGAACCAACTGAACAAGGAAATTACTGGCATTTTGTAGATAATGTCCCAACAATTTGGGAAAATGAATAAAATGGTGTAAATGTTTTCAAAAGATTATTCTTTATTTAAAGAATAGTCTTTTTTTGTTATAATAAAATAGAGGTGTTGTTTATGAAAATATCTATAGCTTGTGATCATGGCGGCTATGAATTAAAAGAAAACTTAAAAAAATGGCTAGAAGATAGCAATTATGAAGTTATTGATTATGGTACTTATAACACAGAATCTTGTGATTATCCTGATTTTGGTAGACTTGCTGCTGAAGCAGTTGCTAATAAGACTGTTGATAAAGGAATAGTTATTTGTACTACAGGTATAGGTATGAGTATTGTTGCTAATAAGGTTGATGGAGTACGTTGTGCACTAGTTTCTAATGCAGATGCTGCTAGTTTAACTAGACGTCATAATGATTCAAATGTTTTAGCTTTAGGTGCTAAATATACTGACTTTGAATTAGCAAAACAAATTACTTATGTTTGGTTAACTACTGAATTTGAAGGTGGACGCCATCAAAGAAGAGTAGATAAAATCATGGAAATTGAAAAATAATGAAAAACTTAAAGGTATATGCACTTGTAACTCAGTTTGTATTTCAACTTTTAATACTTGGGGTTTTAGGATGGTTTATTGGATATAAAATAGATCCAGAAGGAATTCTAAAAGGAGTACTTGCAATAGTTGGAGTACTAATTGGAGTAATCGCATTTATAATACAATTAATTAAAATGGTAGGAGTAAAAGATGGAGAACAATAATTCATTTGAAAGAGAAGTTCAAAGAGAAAAAATTCATATCCATTCTATGCCTTTTATTTGGCTATTCTCTATTATAGGTGCTTTAGTATTTTTCTTTATTAACAGAAAATGGTGCTTTGATTATGCACTAGGCGTTTTAGCTGGACTATTTGGTTTAACTATGATGCTTTATACTGTTAATATAACAAAAATAGAACACTTAAAAAGAGCAATGGTCATAAACTATTTTATACGTTATATAATGTATGCTGTAATATTTGCTTTTGTTTATGTAACTGATGGAGCAAATTATTTATGGACTACATTAGTAGGTATAATGGTTGTAAAGGCTGTTTTAGTATGCTATGCTCTTATCACTAAAGGAAAGAAGGTGTAATATTTGCTCTGGTTTAACTTTGATGTATATTTAAAATATGCGTGGAGTCCACAAATCAGAAATTCACTAATTATAATCGGCATATTAATTATTTTTACAATCATATTTGGCCATTATTTAGGAAAGAAAGATCCTAATGCTAAACCAAGTAAGATTCAATTAATATTTGAAGAGATTGTAAAATTAATAAATACATTGTGTAAGCTAACAATAGGAAAAAGATGGAGAGGATATGCACCATATTTCTTAGCTATAGTAATTTATCTACTTGTAGCAAATACGGCAGGTATTTGGGCAATAGATGCTCCAACATCTAGTTGGAATGTCACCTTAGGATTAGGTTTAATAACTTTCTTTATGGTACATTATACTGGACTAAGGAGTCTTGGTATTAAGAAATATCTAAAGAGTTATACTGACCCTTTACCACCATATATTCCATTTTTAGCACCTGAGAATGTACTTACAGCATTCATGTTGCCTTTCTCACTATCTCTGAGATTATTTGGTAACATTATGTCTGGTGCCGTAATGTCAATTCTAATATATGGACTTATTTCACAACAACCGTGGGGTTGGGCAGCACTTATCATAATGCCTTTCTTCCACATGATATTTGATTTATTCTTTGGAGCAATCCAAGCAGTAGTATTTACATTACTATCTTGTGTCTTTATAGGACAGAAGGTAGATGAAGAAGAATTAATAGTTGAATAATAGGAGGATAAAAAAATGCAATTATTAACAAATTTATTAGCAGTATTATTTGAATATAACCAATATTTCCAAGGTGGTCTTGCTTGTCTTGGTGCTGGTATCGCTGTAGTAGCTGGTTTTGGTCAAGGTGTTGGACAAGGTTTAGCTGCAGGTTACGCAACTCAAGCAGTTGGTAGACAACCAGAAGCATTCGGAAAAATCTTAGTAACAATGATTGTTGGTCAAGCAGTTGCTGAAACAACAGGTATTTATGCCTTAATCATTGCATTCATGTTATTATCTAAAGCAGCTTAGGAGTGATTTTATGGAAGCAGTCTTACAAAAAATTTCATCATTTATAACTAGTGGACTTAGCTTCTTAGGTATTTTTGGTACAGATGAGTTTACTCTTGAGGCAGTACTTGGAGAAGCTACACAAGTAGTTATGCAATTAATTGCCACAATTTTATTATTTGTATTCATCCGTATATTTATTTGGAAACGAATTATGAATATATTAGAGGCTCGTCAAAATAATATTGAAAAAAATATTAAAGATGCAGAAGAATTAAAACGTCTTGCTGAAGAAAAAGAAACTTTAGTTGCTGCAGAATATGAAAAAGCTAAACAAATGGCTAGAGAAATAATAGATAAAGCAGAACTTGAAGGAAAAGAAGAAAAAGATAAGATTATTCTTTCTGCCAAGGAAGAAGCCAAAAGAAGAATGGGCTTATTAGAAGAAGAATTAAAAAGAGAAGAAGAAAAAGAAAAAGAAAATATCAAAAATGCAATTACAGATATTGCTTTCTTAGTAGCTGAAAAGATAGTTAAAAGAGAAATTGATAAGAAAGAATATCAAGCAATTGTAACTGATTTTATTGAGGAAGTCGGAAAATGATAGGATTAGAATATGCTAAAGCATTAATGGAAACTCATCCAGATAAAAATAAAGCTTTGGATGAATTTAATGTTTTGATTTCTTTTTATGATGATCTATCTTTAGTAATGAAAAGCCCAGGAATTAGTTATAACGAAAAACATGAGATAATAAAAAAATCACTAAAAGGCTTTAGTGATGAATTCATATATTTTATATATGTAATAATTGATAATAATCGCTTTTCTAACTTACTTGAAATACATAAGGAATTTAAAAAGCTATATGATGAATCTAATAATGTAGCTACATGTGATGTATATACTAGTAATAAACTTAAGGAAAGCGAAAAGAAAGAAATAATAAAACACTTAGAAAAAACGCTAAATAAAACAATTGAAATAAATGAAATAATTGATAATGAGATCGATGGAATCAAACTTGTTTGTGATGGTAAAACATTAGATTATTCACTTACTTCTAGAATAAATAATATGCGTTATGGTTTGTAGGAGGTACCTATGGCAAAAATAGATGTTAATGAGATATCTTCTTTAATTAAAGAACAGATTAAATCTTATAAGGATAATGTTAAATTTGAAAATACAGGTAAAGTTATTTCAATAGGTGATGGTATTTGTGAAATCTATGGACTTCAAAATGCGTTACAAGGAGAATTACTAGAATTACCTAATGATGTATATGGTTTAGTATTAAACCTTGAAAAGGATACAGTAGGAGCTATTCTTTTTGGAGATTATCTAAAGATTAAAGAAGGAGATATAGTTAAATGTAGTGGAAGAATTCTTGAAATACCAGTAGGTGAAGAGTTTATTGGTAGAGTAATTGATCCACTAGGAAATCCTATTGATGGAAAAGGTGAAATAAAAGCAACTAAATTTAGACCTATTGAACAAAAAGCAAGTGGTGTAATGGCTAGAAAGAGCGTATTTGAGCCACTTCAAACAGGTATAAAGGTTTTGGATGCATTAGTACCAATTGGACGTGGTCAAAGAGAATTAATAATTGGAGATAGACAAACTGGTAAAACAAGTATTGCTATTGATACAATTATTAATCAAAAAGGACAAAACGAAATTTGTATTTATGTAGCTATAGGTCAAAAAGAATCAACTGTTGCTAATGTTTATGAAGAATTAAACAAGTGTGGTGCTATGGATTATACAATTATTGTATCAGCATCAGCATCAAAACCTGGTTCGCTTCAATACTTAGCACCTTATTCAGGTGTATCTATGGCTGAAGAATTTATGTATAGTGGAAAGCATGTTTTAATTATTTATGATGATTTATCAAAACATGCAGTTGCTTATAGAGAGTTAAGTCTACTTTTACATAGACCACCAGGAAGAGAAGCTTATCCAGGTGATGTATTCTACTTACATTCAAGATTACTTGAACGTGCAGCAAAGCTTAATGATGAATTAGGTGGAGGTAGTATTACAGCACTTCCTATTATTGAAACACAAGCTGGAGATATTTCAGCATATATTCCAACAAATGTAATTTCTATTACAGATGGACAAATATTCTTAGAGTCAGATTTATTCTATTCTGGTGTTAGACCAGCTATTAATGCAGGACTTTCAGTATCAAGAGTAGGTGGAGCTGCTCAAACTAAAGCAATAAAGAAAGTATCAGGTACTTTAAGACTTGATTTAGCAAGTTATAGAGAACTTGAAGCATTTACTCAATTTGGTTCAGATTTAGACAGTCAAACTAAAGCTAAACTAGATAGAGGTAAAAAGACTGTTGAAGTATTAAAGCAAGGACTTCATGAAACACTTACTGTTAGTGAAGAAGTAGCTATTATATTTGCCTTAACTAAAGGATATTTAGATAATGTAAAATTAGAAGACATTAAAGATTTTGAGAAGCAATTATATAAATACTTAAAGACTAGTGAAACTGGTAAGAAGATTATCGCTCATATTAATAAAGAAGGCACATTACCAGAAAACATGGATGAATTCTTAAAGGAATTTAAGAAAAGTTATAAATAATGGAATCTTTAAGAGAAATAAAAACAAGAAAGATTGCGACTCAAAAGACAGCTCAAATAACTAGTGCTATGAATATGGTATCTACATCAAAACTTAGAAGAGCCGAGAAGCTATATAAAGATTATATTGATTATTTAAATAGAATTATGGATTGTATTAGATCAATTGCTAATCACTTAGAAGAAAAAGATGATTTAATACATGGTAGAGATGTTAAAAAAGTAATATATTTAATAATTACATCTGATAGAGGGTTAGCTGGTTCATATAATAGTAATATTTATAAAGCTATTAATGAAGAAGTTAAAGATATTAAAACAGATTATTTAATTGCTTCTATTGGTAAAAAGGGATATTATTATTGCAAACATAAGGGCTATAACATGATGGAAGATGGACTACTTTATGTTAGAGATGAAGTGGAATTCCATGAGGTACAAGGTTTAGCACATGAAATAATATTAAAGTATTTAAATAAAGAAGTTGATAAGGTAGTAGTATGTTATAACAAATATGTTAATACCTTAAAACAAGAAGTTAAATTTGAAACATTACTTCCTTTAGGAGAAAAAACTATTGCTACTAAAGGTAGAATAAATTATGAATTTGAAGGTACACATGTACTTAGAAGATTAATTCCAATGTATATTGAAAATGTTATATATGGAATTATTATAGATGCAAAAGCAAGTGAACATGCATCAAGAATGACAGCAATGAAAACAGCTACTGATAATGCTAATGAAGTAATTGAAAAACTTCAATTATTATACAATAGAGCACGTCAACAATCTATAACAAATGATATTATAGATATTGTTAGTGGCGCTAATGCTGTTTAGAAAGGAGAATCCCATGAATAAAGGAAAAATCGTTCAAGTAATGGGAGCAATCGTTGATGTTAAGTTTGAAAAATTACCTAACATCAATAATGCTTTAGTTATCAAAAAAGGTGAACAATTAAAAAATGATTTAGTTTTAGAGGTTGCCGTTCATGTAGGAGATAGCGTTGTCAGATGTATCTCTATGGATTCAACAGATGGACTTAAACGTGGTATGGAAGTTATAGATACAGAAAGTCCTATAACAGTACCAGTTGGTAAAGTTACTCTAGGTAGAGTATTCAATGTATTAGGTGAACCAGTAGACGGACTACCTATTGAAGATTCTAAGAGAATGCCAATACATAGAAAAGCACCAGGGCTAGCTGAATTAAATAGTAATATTGAAATTCTTGAAACTGGTATTAAAGTAGTAGACTTACTTGCTCCATATATTAAAGGTGGTAAGATTGGTCTATTTGGTGGTGCTGGTGTTGGTAAAACAGTATTAATTCAAGAATTAATTCATAATGTTGCACAAGAACATGGTGGTATTTCTGTATTTGCTGGTGTAGGTGAACGTACAAGAGAAGGAAACGACCTATACTACGAAATGAAAGAAAGTGGAGTTATTAATAAAACAGCCATGGTATTTGGACAAATGAATGAAGCACCAGGAGCTAGAATGCGTGTTGCATTATCTGGTTTAACAATGGCTGAACATTTTAGAGATGAAGAACATCAAGATGTATTATTCTTTATTGATAATATCTTTAGATTCACTCAAGCAGGAAGTGAGGTATCTACACTTTTAGGTAGAATGCCATCAGCCGTAGGTTACCAACCAACACTTGCTACCGAAATGGGTCAATTACAAGAACGTATTACATCAACAAAGAGCGGTTCAATTACATCTATTCAAGCTGTATATGTTCCAGCAGACGACTATACAGACCCAGCTCCAGCTACAACATTTGCTCACCTTGATGCAACAACTAACCTATCAAGAAAAATCGCAGAAGAAGGTATTTATCCAGCAGTTGATCCACTAGCTTCAACTTCAAGAGCACTTGCTCCTGAAATTGTTGGTGAAGAACATTATAAAGTAGCAACACAAGTACAAAGAACTATCCAAAGATATAATGAACTACTTGATATTATTGCTATTTTAGGTATGGATGAACTTTCAGAAGAAGATAAAATACTAGTAGCAAGAGCTCGTCGTATTAGATTATTCTTATCACAAAGCTTCTCTGTTGCAGAACAATTTACTGGTATAAAAGGAAGCTATGTTCCAGTAAAAGAAACAATTAGAGGATTTAAAGAAATACTTGAGGGAAAATATGACAACCTACCAGAAGATGCATTTAGATTAGTCGGAACAATTGATGATGTAATTGCTAAGGCTAAAGAAATGGGTGTAGAAGTATAATGAAGATTGTCATATCTACACATAAAGGAGTATTATATGATGATGTAGTTGAATACTTTGTTATTAAAAATGATGAAGGTGAATTTGCTATATTAAAAGATCATACTCCAGTAATTAGTGTTATATCTAGTGGATATGTAAAAATAGTTAGAGAATCAAATATTAATTACTATTATGTTTTAATAAATGCACTACTTGAATTTAGTAATAATAATGCAACTATTTTAGCTCAAGAAGCTATAAATGGTGAAACATTAGAGAAAGCTAAAAAAGAATTAGAGCGCGTTAGAACAGAACGTATCGAACAAATAAAAAGATCTAGCACTGATTATACAAAGCTAGAACAAGATTTAAGAAAAAATATTAGGGCTTCAAAGGCTGGAAGATTATAATGGAAAATATAATATATATTATTGTTTTTATTCTATTTATTCCGATATTCTTTATGATTCTTAGAGCAATGGAATTAGAAAAGAAGTTTAAACAAGGTCATATTGTTGAAATATATTTAGCATATATTTTGTTTTCCATGATTTTATCTTTCCTAGCAGTTAAGTCAATTGCTTTTATATTTTCCTCATTCGAATAAAAAAAGGCTTAAACAAGCCTTATATGGATACATATTTTTCTACATTAGATAAATATTTAATAGAGGCATTTCCTAGAGAAATGTCTTTTATTTTTTCTATTATTTTATCATCATCAATATCTACAATTAATGTAATATTATGAGTAAAATCATTTTTAATTATTTTATCCTTTAATAGATAAATTATTTGGTTATATGTTGAATAATCAATTATCAGTTCATATCTTTTATAAGTTTTAAGGGTTAGGAATGTTGCTTTTTTAAGTGCTTCACTAGCACTGGTTGAATATGCTCTAACTAATCCTCCAGCTCCAAGCTTAATACCACCAAAATATCTAACAACAATACATATAGTATGATTTATATTATTTTTCTTTAAAACATCTAAAATAGGAACTCCAGCAGTACCACTTGGTTCACCATTATCACTTGATCTATTTATATCATCTATAATTAATGCAAGACAGTGATGAGTCGCATCATAATTTTTTTTCTTTATGACGTTTAAATATTCATTAGCTTCATCAATTGAATCTACTTTATTTAAATAAGCAATAAAACGTGATTTTTCAATTACTATTTCATTAATAAACTCTTTTTCAACTATTTTCATATAACCACCACCATAATTATAACATAATTGAAAAAAAACTTATAGTTTGATATAATTAATAGGGGTGTTAGAATGGATTATTTAGAGTCTTCTTTAGAAGTATTAAAAATATTAAATAATAACAATTTTGATGCCTTTATTGTGGGTGGATTTGTTAGAGATTACTTGCTTAATATTAAATCAAATGACATTGATTTAACAAGTAGTGCTACTCCTAGTGAAGTATCTAAGCTTTTTAAAACAATCCCTACAGGAATAAAGTATGGTACCGTCTTAATAGATTATAATGGATTCAAGTTTGAACATACAACTTTTAGAAAAGATGGCCTATATAATGATAGTAGACATCCAGAAGAAATAGAATTTAGTAAAAACATTTTAGAAGATATTAAAAGAAGAGATTTTACTATTAACGCTCTATTAATGGATAAAGATAAAAATATAATAGATTATTTAGATGCTAAAAAGGATTTAGATAATAAAATTATTAAAACTATTGGTAATCCAAATGATAGATTTAATGAGGATGCCCTTAGAATGCTTAGATGTATTTCTTTTGTATCTAAACTAGGTTTTGATATAGAAGATGGTACTTATAAATCAATTTATGAAAATAAAGATTTACTAAGGAATGTTTCAATAGAAAGAATTAGAATTGAATTTGATAAAATATCAAATGGATGTTTTAGAAAAAAAGCTTGGGAATTATTTTATAAACTTAAACTTAATGAAATTTTTCCTAATATGTTAGAATTAAAAACTTATGATGTATCTATTAGAGATATACTTATATATAATCTAGTAGAAACAGGTGAAATTAGCGATTTTTGGATGTTGTCTAAGCAAGAGATAAGAAACCTTAATAAATGCGTTAATTTGCTTAAAAATGGCATAAATAACTACAATATGTTTATAAGTGGTTATACTGCAAGTATTTATGCTTTAACATATTTAAAATTAGATTTAAAATTATGGGATAATTTAAAAATTAAATCACTAAAAGATTTAAATATAAATGGAAATGATTTAGTAGATGTTGTAAGTAAAAATAAAAGAGGAGATTGTCTTAATCATTTAGCTAAGCTAGTAATAGATGGAAAAGTTAAAAATGAAAAAGATGAACTTTTAGAGGAGGCATATAGATGGAATACATCGGCGTAGTAGAAAGCTTTAATCAAGGTGATACTTTTAATAATGTAACTGTAAAATTAGAATCAAAAGAAAGTATCAATTTTAAAGCAACAGTAGAACAAATAGAAGAATTGAATGTTGGTGAAATATATTTATTTAATACATCAGAAAGAGTATTTCATGAAAGAAGTCAAATAGTCTTAGATAGCTTTAAAAACTTATTTGAAATATATGATTCGGCTAGATTAATAGATATATTACCTAAGTTTTATCAAGCCGCTCCTTTTAATCCAAAAGAAGCAATTGGTAAAATAGAAGATGCATTAAATAGAATTAAAAATAATAATATTAGAACAATAACACAATATTTATATTACAATAATAAAGATAAATTTGTTTTATATCCAGCAGCAACAAAGTTTCATCACGCATATGTAAGTGGCCTATTATATCACACATATAGAATGCTTATTAATGCGGAAGGAATTTGTAAGATTTATGATTACTTAAATACTGATTATGTATATGCAGGTATTATTTTACATGACATTGCTAAAATATATGAATTTAGTGGAGCAATTAAAACACAATATACTACAGAAGGCTTATTATTAGGCCATATTGTTTTAGGAGTGCTTATGATAGAGCGTGCTGCAAATATTAATCAAATATATTCAGAAGAAGTAATGTTACTTGAACATATAGTATTATCGCATCATGGTATTCCTGAGTTTGGATCTCCAAAGCGTCCTATGTTACCTGAGGCTGTACTTGTTAATATGATAGATGATATGGATTCTAAATTAACAGTAGTAGGAGAATCAATTGATACATATAATGAAGGAGAGTTCTCACAAGGAATATCTGTGTTAAATAAAACTAGATTATATAAACCATTAAAAAAAGACTAGGAATTAACCTAGTCTTTTATATTTTAATTGGAATGACTATTTAAAATATTCGTACCACTTTTCAGAAATTTCTGAAGTCTTAAATCCGAATAATGCTTCTTGTGTAGCATCAATAAAGCTTTCGATTTGTTTAGATAATTCATCATTAATTGTTAATTTACCACTTTCTTTATATGAGTTAATTAATGATTCAAAGATGTAATATCTAAATGTTTCTGAAGTATAACAACTCATAACTTGGTTTTCGAAATATGCTTTAAATGAATCTACAACAGATAATTTTAATGATTCAACACCATCATTGTATTCTCTTACATATACAACTAATTGATTCTTCGATACTCTATCATCAACATTGTATAATGAATCTTCTTCACCTGTATTATCGTAAGCTTTTCCTTCATCATTTACTGGGAATGGATTATCGATATTTGTTGAATAAGGATATACCTTGCTTCCAGTAGAAGTATCTTCATTATCTTTAAATTCAAACTTAAATGAAGGTTTTTCAAATGAACCAATTACATAAATTGTTGCATAACCTTTATCATAGTGGAATAAATTATTAATATTTACTGTTTCAATATTTAATCCATCATCATCAGCGCTAACGCTTCTAGCAATGATTCTATCTTCTTTTAATTCACTTGAATATTCTCTAAGTATAAAGTTATAAATATTCTTTAATTGTGCTTCGTATGAATCATCATCTAAGTTTTCAACTGCTTTACCATCTTCAACTGATAGAGAAATATCTTGTGTTAAGTATAAGCCTTCAGCTTTAAACTTAGCAAAATAATATGATTCTTTTTCAGAAGAAGTAACGCTAGTTGGTTCAGCATCACCATCAGCATAATTTCCAACTAATGAAACTCTTGAAGCTGATTGATATTTATTAACCATATCATTATATGATCCATCTCTATCTGTGTTAGAGTATTCATCATTAGCTCTTTGGTTAATTAAGTTAATAAGCTTTACAGATAATTCTTCAACTCTAGCTTTTCTTGTATCTGATAATTCTTCAGGTTTATCAGCTTCACCATCTTCATTGTCGTCAGTGTAAACTGTAACCATATTGTATTCTAAGTGAGCATAATTGTCATAACTAATATTAGTTAATGTATCGAAAATTGAGAACATATCAGATTTAATTACTTCTGGATGTTCGTAAACAAGAATATTTTGTAATTCTGTTGAAACCCACATATTGAATATAGCATCATCTTTGTTGTCAGCCTTAAAGTATAAGTTAACAAAGTTCTTTTGACCGATTGCTGGACTGTATCCATATTGAGTTGAATTACCTTGTGCGAAATAAGTAATTATTTGATCATATTCTTTTTCAAATTCTTTTTTCTTTGTATCAGTAATTCTTTCATAATATAAATCTTTTAAAATTTGAGAACCAAGAGCAAATGTTGCTTCATTTGCACCATATCTCTTATTTAATCTTTCAAATAAATCAGCAACAGTGATAGAAGTAGTAGATACAACTTCTTGTTTCTTTCCTTTTTCTTTATCACTCTTTACTACAACTTTTAATACATCAGTTTTTGATTGTTTATTTCCAGTTTTATAGAATTCATGCTTTTGAGCAAATTGAGCTTCAAATAATTGATCATAAATTGTAATCTTACAATTATCATCTAAGAATTCTTCAAGCTTACTATTGATGTAATCACTTGTAAGCATTGTTTCAAAGATTTTATAGAAAATTGAATTTTCATTTTCTTTATCTTTTGTACTAGCAACTATTTCTTTAGCACCTTTAACACCGAATGCTTCAATGTTTGTTCCATAATCAACAGCCCAAGTTTTAATCTTTTCGTCATCATCATAAATATTTAAGCCTTTTAATAAATCAGTGAATTCTTCCTTAACTGATTCAATGTGTCCTTTAATAGTAGCACTATCATTAGCTTCAATAGCATTAATTAAATTAGCTAAAGCATCGATACCACGATAATTTAGAATATATCCATCTTTCAATTTGAATGCTAAGTAGTTACCGCTAGTATAAGTAGAAGTAGGTGTATTGTATAAACCTTTTTCATTACTATTTACTAAATATTCTTTACTTAAAGTAGATTGTAATGAAGAATCAATCTTCTTTAGAATATCTTTTGTATAATTTAATCTAACTGAATCATCATCTTCAGTATCTTGAGCAAGAATCATAGCAATTGCAGAATCTAATTTGAAATTCTTAATCTTAATATATTCATCATCAGAATATGTTCTTTGCTCAGGTGATTTCATTTCACGATCAAGTAAATCAGTACCATCAACTTCATATTTTAATTTAGTTTTGAAAGTACCAAATGCATAGTTATATAATCTTGCAAATTCAAATAATACTTCATTATCTTCTAAGGCAGTTACACCATCACCTGATGTAGAGAACTTATCATCATAATATTCAGAATATTTTTCATAAGTAGTTGTTTCATCTGTTGGTAAGACTCTATATAATTTGCTTCCAACATATTTTAAACCTAATTGCTTTAATGTATCATTGATTTCTGCTTGTGATGATAGAAGAATAAGTAATGCACTTAAATTATCTTTATCAACGGCTTTGTTAGTGAAGTATTCTTCAATCTTCTTTGTTGTGATTTGATTTTCACTATCAACGTCATCCATTTCCTTTAATAATTTTTCTCTAGCAAATTCTCTTTTTGCTAATGTGATTGTCATATCTTCTAGTGATGCTTTTTGATAAATTCCATCTGTATAATTAACTACATAACCTTTTTGTTTTAATTTGTTAAGGTATGTTTTTTCTTTTAATTCCTTGTCTTTATCTTTTAAATCACTAATTTCATCTTCTTCTGAAGTCCCATATACTTCAGCATCAATAATATACTTGAATTTCTTAGCATATTTCATGTTGTTGAAGTTTTCACCATTACTAGCAATATCAGCTTTGATATCTGTTACCTTATCGATTAATGCTGCTTCATATAAAGCATCATCAAACACATCATAACCTACATATCTAAGCTTATTATAGAATTCTAGTTTGGAAACAGAATAAGATTTGTTATCGGCAATATCAATTTTTAGATAATCTTTCTCATCAACAATACCACCTGTTGGAGTTTTCTTCCCTTTTGAACATGAGGAAATAATAATAACAAGTAATAATGCTAATACAAGAACTAGTACACCTGGAATGATTTTGCCTAATACTTTTTTGTTTTCCATTTTGTAGTCACTCCTCGTTTAGTCATTTTTATACGGCTATGGTAAAACCATAGCACAATTAATTATACCATTTTTTGAATAATATGCAATATATAAATTATTTTTATATATTAATGTTAATCATATTATGATAAAATAAAAATGGTGATTATAGTGGAAATCGTAGTAATTGGTAGTGGTTCTGGAGGAAACGCTACATATATAAAAGGAGTAAGTGCAACTATATTTATAGATGCAGGAATTACTCTAAAACAAGTTAAAAATAAATTAAGTGAAAATGGTATTGATAATCCTAAAATAGATGCATTAGTTATAACACATGAACATACAGATCATACTAAATGCATGCAAGCAATTATTAATCATTATAAAATGCCATACTATATTAATGAAAAGTCCTTTTTTTCGCTTGGTAGTGAGATTTTCTCTAACATTAAAAATTTAGAACACACATTTATTAATCCGTTTGAAAAAATAAAAATAAATGATATGGAACTTGAATTTGTTCCACTAAGTCATGATGCAAGAGAATGTCTTGGAATAATAATAAAAGAATATGATAAAAAGATAGTTTATATTGCAGATACAGGTTATGTAGATATGGAATATAGAACCATTTTAAGTGGTGCCGATTGCTATTTGTTTGAAGCTAATTATGATCCATCTATGGAAATGGAATCAAATAGACCACAAAATTTAAAAAATAGAGTATTAGGAGATAGAGGCCATTTATCAAATGAAGACTCTGCAGTTAATTTAAGCTACTTAATCACAGATAAAACAAAGAATATTATCTTTATACATAGATCTAGAGATTGTAATACACTTGAAATATTAAAAGAAACTGTATTTAATGTATTTGATGCTTATTCAATAGATACATCTAATATAGAATTTGATTATGCAGAACAATTCATCCAAACAAGAACAATAGAGGTATAAATATGAAAATAAATATAATATCTGTTGGAAAAATTAAAGAAAGTTATTTTATTGATGGAATAGAAGAATATAAAAAAAGAATATCTAAGTATGCAAATATTGAATTAATTACCGTAATGGATGAATCAAATGACTTGGATGATAAAACAATTAAGAAAAAAGAAGCTGAAAGATTGCTTGCTAAGATTCCACAAAATAGTTATACAATAGTACTTGATTTAGCTGGTAAGGAGCTTAACTCAATAGAATTTGCTAAAAAAATGGATGATATTACTTTAATTTCATCAACTATTAATTTTATTATTGGTGGATCTATTGGCTTAGATCAAAGTGTACTTGATAGGGCAGATTACAAATTATGCTTTTCTAAGTTTACATTCCCACATAAATTAATGAAGCTTATTTTACTTGAACAGATATATCGTTCATTTAAGATTAATAATAACGAATCTTATCATAAATAAATGGCTTAATAAAGCCTTATATAAAGGATGTGTTTTAAATGAAAGTTGGTTTAATATCACTAGGATGTGCCAAAAATCAAGTTGATTCAGAAATGATTTTAGGTGTATTTAAAAAAAGTGAAATCACAAATAAAATAGATGAAGCTGATGTAATAATTGTTAATACATGTGGCTTTATAGAAAGTGCAAAAAAAGAATCAATTGATACTATTTTAGAGATGGCTGATTACCATAAAAAATTAATAGTTACAGGTTGCTTAGTAGAACGTTATTACGAAGATTTAAAGAAATCACTTCCTGAGGTGGATTTATTTATCAGAATAAAGGACTATCCTCATATAAAAGAAATATTAAGTGATTTTTTAAATGAGAATGTAAAAGATTTTAAAGAAAAGAATAGATTATTAATTACACCTAAGCATTTAGCATACTTAAGAATAAGCGATGGATGTAATAATAGATGTAGCTATTGTGCTATACCTTTAATTAGAGGTAATTATAGATCAAGGTTAGAAGACGACATTTATGATGAAGCAATTTCACTAGTAAATAAAGGTGTTAAAGAAATAGTACTTATTAGCCAAGATACTACTAGATATGGTAGTGATTTAGGTAATACAAATATAGTGAAGTTATTAAAAAGATTAGAAAAAATCGAAGGAATTGAGTTTATTAGATTCTTATATTTATATCCATCAGATGTTACTGATGAATTGATTGAATGTGTAAAAAATAGTAAAGTAATAACTCCATACTTTGATATACCTATTCAACATGCATCAGATAAAATGCTTAAATTAATGAATAGACGTGATACAAATGAAATACTTTATTCATTAGTAAATAGAATAAGGAAAGCCATTCCTAACGCCGTTATTCGTACTACGGTAATGTTAGGCTTCCCTTATGAAGAGGAAGAAGATTTCAATATTTTAAAGAAGTTTGTTAGTGATGTTAGATTTGATAAATTAGGTGGTTTTACTTATTCTAAAGAAGAAGGCACAAAAGGTTATTTTATGCCTCAAGTTAATAAAAATACAGCAAAGCGTAGATTAAATGAAATAATGCATATGCAAGAAAAAATATCTCTAGATAAGGGATTAGAGAGAGTTGGAGAAATTCATAAAGCAATAATAGAAGATTTTGAAGGTTACTATTATATAGGTAGAAGCTTTGCGTTTGCACCAGATGATGTTGATGGCTATTTGTTTATTGAAAGTGATACTGAACTTAAAAATGGTGATATTGTTAATGTAGAAATCACTGATGCTGATAGTTATAACCTTTTTGGTAAAAAACTTGATTAAATTAAAAATTATGATATAATCATTTTATAGCGTTGAAGGAAAGAGAACATAAAAGATTTTATAGAGAGCTAATGGTTGGTGGAAATTAGTATTGATGTTATGTTTAGATGGCTCTGGAGCTGTTTAGTCGATATGTAGGCTAAACCGGGGATGCCCGTTATAGCTTAAAGGTCTATTTAATAAATAGATAAAAAAAGGTGGTACCACGTTTATATAGCGTCCTTTACAGGGCGCTTTTTTTATTTATAGAAAGGGGTTGTTAGTATGCCAATTGTTATTCCAAAGGATATTCCTGCATTTGATATTTTAGATAAAGAGAATATATTTGTCATGTCTAACAAAAGAGCACAGGCACAAGATATTAGACCGATTGAAATATTAATACTTAATCTAATGCCAACAAAAATAGAAACTGAAACACAATTATTAAGATTACTTGCAAATTCACCACTTCAAATTAATCCAACATTTATGAATACAGAATCATATAAGAGTAAGCATATTTCACAAGAACATTTAGAACGTTTCTATAAGACTTTTAGTGAAATAAAAAATAATTATTATGATGGTATGATTATTACAGGAGCACCTGTAGAAAAGATGGAATATGATGATGTATTATATTGGAAGGAATTAGAAGAAATTTTTGATTTTTCTAAGAGCCATGTAACTAGTACATTATTTATTTGCTGGGGTGCGCAAGCAGGGCTTAAATACTTCTATAACTTAGATAAAAAACCGCTTGATAAAAAGCTTTTCGGAGTATTTAAACATAGAAAATGTGTTAAGTTTGAACAATTACTTAATGGTATAGATGATGTATTCTATATACCTCATTCAAGACATACATTTATAGATGATAGTGATATATTAAAATGTAAGGATTTAATTCCTCTAGCTAAATCTGATGAAGCAGGAATAACTATTATTAAGAGTAAAGATAACAGTCAAATATTTGTGACTGGCCATATGGAATATGATAAATTTACTCTAAAAAATGAATACGAACGTGATTTAGCGAAAGGTTTACCTATTAATAGGCCTGATAATTATTTTACAGATGAAACAAATACTGATGTAGATGTTTTATGGAGAAGTACAGCAAATATATTCTTTACAAACTGGTTGAACTATTATGTTTACCAAGTTACTCCGTATGATTTCAAAAATAAATAATTAAATATATAAATAAATATGCTATAATGAAATTAGAGTTTACTTACTTTTAACAAATAAAAGTGATATACGCATAAGTTTTGTTATAGCATTTTTTGTTAGTTTATTGTAAAACAAAAGTAAATAAGGAGGGTTATGATGAAAAAAGCGTTATTTAAAAAATCGTTAGTATTCTTATTAACATTAGCAACAGTTTTTGGTATTGCTGGATGTAAAAAGAAGAAAAAGAGTACTACTAAACCTGATAGCAGCGACATAACACCAGATGTTGAAGGAAACATGCTTGAAAATGGTAACTTTAACTATGGTGAAGTAGAACTTGCGTCATCAGGTGACCAATTGATCAAAACAACAGAAGGTGGAGGCGAATGGTGGCTTTATGCACTTAATGGTGGATTTGGTCAAATGTCTATTAATGATAAAAGACAAGTAGAAATCGGTATTGTTATGACTTCAAATGTTATGCATGCTGTTCAATTTGCTTATGATGGCTTTTCAATTACTAAGGGCAGTAAGTATAAATTTGAATTTGATGCAATGTGTGATATTGAACGTAGTATGGAAGTAAGAATCCAACAAAATGGTGGATCTTATGAAAACTATATTCTTGAAGGCAAAGATGGATATTTAATTGATAAAATAGGAACTTCAATGAAGCACTATACATATGAATTTACTAGTGCTGTAACAGATATAGCTCCTAGAATGGCACTTAACTTAGGATGGTTTGAAGGAGAGCCTCAAAATAAAGTCATGCCTAAGGGTGAGTTCATTCCAGAAACTGGTGAAATGATTTATCCACATATGGAAACTATCACACTTGATAATTTTGCACTTACTTGTACATATGATTCAGGTATTGTTATTGATCCACTTGAATTAGACAAGAGACCTCAAATCACTTTAAATCAAGTTGGATTTATGCCAAATCAAACAAAACAAGCTGTATTTAGAGCAGATAGAGATACTTTAGATAAATCATTTAAGGTTGTAGAAATTAATGCAGCTGGTGAAGTTATAAATGATAATGTATTAACTGGAAGTGTAAGTGAAAAAGGAACTAATAGAAGTTCACTAGAATTTGTTGGTGTTGCTGATTTTACTAGTTTAACTACTCCAGGTATTTATAAAGTTGTTGGTTCAAAATGCGGTGAATCTCCAGCATTTGTAATTGGCGAAGATGTTTATGATGATTTAACTAGTGATATAGTTATGATGCTTTATAAACAAAGATGTGGTGTAGTACTAGGCGAAGCAGGCGATAAATTTGCTCATGCTGCTTGTCACCAAGATCTTGCTAAGATTTATGGAGATGATAGTGCTGCACCAGTTGATGTAAGTGGTGGATGGCATGATGCAGGTGATTACGGTAAATACGTAGTTGCTGGTGCACAAACAGTTGCTAACTTACTTATGACTTATGAAAGAACTATGGGATATGCCGATCAATTCTTTAAATATGATGATTATGTTGTAGAAGATTCAGCTATTCCTGATATTTTAGAAGAAGCTATGTGGGAACTTGATTGGATGCTTAAGATGCAAAGAGCAGATGGACAAGTATATCATAAAGTAACTACATTAGAATTCCCAGAAAATAATGTATTACCACAAAATGATCATGGACAATTATATTTATCAGCTACATCATATGCAGCAACAGCTGATTTTGCAGCAGTTATGGCATATGCAGCTAGATTATTAACAATGTATGGCATTAGCATGTCAAAAGCTTTAGAATATGGTAATGCTGCAGAAGCAGCTTACAATGCATTATCTAATATGACTAAGACTTCATTTAAGAATCCTGATGCAATTAAAACAGGTGAATATCCAGATTCTGATTTAGATGATGAACTTGCTTGGGCAGCAATAGAAATGTATGCTCTAACTGGCACAGATTCATATTTAGTTACATTCAAAACTGCATTTAATACAGCAACAGATTTAGGCTTAGGCTGGGCAAATGTCAATGGTTTCGCTGCATTTGAAGCAACTAGATATTTAGATCCAACTGAAGAAGCAGCTTTATATAAATCAATTGCTCAATCATTCATTGATTATGCTGATAAATTAGTTGTTAATGCTAAGGCTGATGCTTACAACGTAACAATCGGTGCTGGTGAAAATGGTTATGTATTTGAGTGGGGTTCAAACTTAACTATAGCAAGTAATGGTATTATTCTAGATTTAGCTATTACAGCATTAGATGATAATGATGTAGTAACAGCACTAGAATTAACTAGTGAACAAGTTGATACTTTATTAGAAAAATATTCTACATATAAACAAACTCAATTAAATTACTTATTAGGTCAAAATGCATGTGCATACTGCTTTGTTACAGGCTATGGATATAAGAGTGATAAAGTAACATTAACTCCAGTAAATCCACATCATAGACCATCAATCGCAAATGGTGAACCAATGCCAGGTATGCTTGTTGGTGGACCAGATTCTAACTTCAAAGAAAATGGTAATGATGCAATTGCAACACGCTACTGTAAGGATGCATCTCCAGCACATTGCTATATTGATGACAATAACAGTTGGTCAACAAACGAGGTTACAATTTATTGGAACTCTCCACTAATTTACTTATTAATTTCTATTGAAGCTGATTTAAAAGCATAAAAAATATATAAACGCTTCTTGATTCAAGGAGCGTTTTTTCTTTTACTGTTTTTAAAAATAAAAAAAGTAATGCGTTTTCTTATAATTGAATAGGCATATTTATTATGATATAATAATTATGACTCAAATGAGGAAATTATCGAAAAGGAGATAAAAAGATGGCTAAAAACAAGTATGTTTATTTATTTAGCGAGGGTAACGCAAAGATGCGTGAACTTTTAGGTGGTAAGGGTGCTAACTTAGCTGAAATGACTAATATTGGTCTACCAGTTCCACAAGGTTTTACAATCTCTACTGAAGCTTGTACAAAGTATTATGAAGATGGTAGACAAATCAATAGTGATATTCAAGCAGAGATTATGCAAAACATTACAAAATTAGAAGAAATCACAGGAAAGAAATTCGGTGATCATGAAAACCCACTATTAGTTTCTGTAAGAAGTGGTGCTAGAGCTTCAATGCCAGGTATGATGGATACTATTCTTAACTTAGGTTTAAATGAAGAAGTTGTTGAAGTATTAGCTAACAAGAGTGGAAACGCAAGATGGGCTTATGATTGTTATAGAAGATTTATTCAAATGTTCTCAGATGTAGTTATGGAAGTTTCAAAGAAGGACTTTGAAGTTCTAATCGATGAAATGAAAGAAAAGAAAGGTGTAACTTATGACGTTGAATTAACAGCTGATGACTTAAAAGAATTAGCAAACGAATTCAAGGCAAAATATAAAGCTTCACTTGGAAAAGACTTCCCATCTGATCCAAAAGAACAATTATTTGAAGCTATTAAGGCTGTATTTAAATCATGGGATAACCCAAGAGCTAACGTATATAGAATGGATCATGACATTCCATATAGCTGGGGTACAGCTGTTAACGTACAAATGATGGCATTCGGTAATATGGGTGATGATTGTGGTACAGGTGTTGCCTTCACAAGAAACCCTGCTACTGGTGAAAAAGGTTTAATGGGTGAATTCTTAATGAATGCA